>CAJXXJ010000205.1 GCA_913062745.1 uncultured Phaeodactylibacter sp. | reverse complement strand
ATTCTCTCGTATCTTCAGCTGCTTCTTCAGGCGCTGCAGGGAGGTTTTGTTGTATTGAAAGGAGATTGCCATAACAGTTTATTGTTTTTCGGGCCAGTACTGATCAGTAAGGGATTGCTTAATGCCGACTTCCGCTTTGGAGAAGTGGCGGGCAAACAGCTGCCAGGCCGTATCCAGCATTTTGTCGGTGTCAATATTGACGTCTATCGCCAGCAGCTTGTCCGAATATTCTTTAGCGAAGTCCAACGTACGCTCGTCGTAATCAGTCAGCTCAAAGCCGTTTTCCAGTTTGGTACGGGCATTGGCAGCATCCGCATACAGACGTACCGCTGCATTCATCACCTGCGGGTGGTCCTCCCGGGTTTTCTTGCCGATGACCAGCTGCTTCAGGCGCGACAGGCTTCGGAAGGGGTCGACAATGACTTTCCCGATATCCGTATCCCGGCGCAGGAAGAGCTGCCCTTCGGTAATGTAGCCGGTATTGTCCGGGATGGCGTGGGTGATATCGCCACCGGACAAGGTAGTGACCGCGACGATGGTAATGGAGCCGCCTTCCTCAAATTGTACGGCTTTTTCGTACAGCTTGGCCAAATCGCTGTACAGCGAGCCGGGCATACTGTCCTTGGAAGGAATTTGGTCCATACGATTGGAGACAATACTCAGGGCATCCGCGTAGAGCGTCATGTCCGTGAGCAGGACCAATACCTTTTCGTTTTTCTCTACCGCGAAGTACTCTGCTGCGGTCAGCGCCATATCGGGTACGAGCAGGCGCTCTACTGTGGGGTCTTCCGTAGTGTTGACAAAACTGACGATGCGGTGTAGCGCACCGGCGTTTTCAAAAACGCTTTTGAAGTAGAGGTAATCATCGTTCGTGAGCCCGATGCCGCCCAGCACGATGCGGTCTGCAGCGGTACGCAGGGCTACTGTGGCCATCACCTGATTGAAAGGCTGATCCGGGTCTGCAAAGAACGGAATCTTCTGCCCCGTCACCAGGGTATTATTGAGGTCAATACCGGCGATTCCGGTGGTGATCAGCTCTGAGGGCTGCTTGCGCCGTACGGGGTTCACAGAAGGGCCACCGATTTCCTGCTCGCGCCCTTCCACCTGTGGCCCGCCGTCTATGGGGTCGCCATAGGCATTAAAGAAACGCCCGGCCAGGGCTTCCCCTACCTTCAGGCTGGGGGCTTTGCCCAGGAAGACCACCTCCGCATCCGTAGGCACGCCTTCTGTTCCGGCAAATACCTGCAGGGTCACCTGGTCGCCCATGATTTTCACCACCTGCGCCAGCTGCCCGTTTACCGTGGCCAGCTCGTCGTAGCCGACATCGGTGGCGCGCACCGTGCAGGTCGCTTTGGTGATTTCTTCTACTTTGGTGTAGATGCGTTGAAATGCGGTGGGCATGATAGTTGGTTTATTAGTTCTTTAGTTTTCTGTCTTACGCTCCGCGAGGGTATCTTCCAGCTCTTGCATATTTTGCTTGAAGGCCTCTGATTCGAATTCAGAATAATTCATCTGCTTCATGGCGTTGATGACGCGCTTGAAGTAGGGGTTGATCTCTTCGTAGCTCTCGAAAGACAGCGGCGTAGCCACCACTTCCAGCACTTTATTGACCATATACTGCTGACGGTCCATGGGCGTACGGGCGTCTACAGCATCAAAGGCATTTTGCTGCAGGATGATTTCGTCCACTACTTCGGAGCGCCAGAATATCAGGTGTGTGTCAATTGACACGCCATCGTCTCCCAGTATGTTGATCTGCTCGGCTGCTTCTTTGCCCCGCAACAGTATATTTTTGAGCTCATTGACTTTCTCTGTCCAGCCTTCCTCAATCTGTTCATTGAGGGTGCGCTGCAGCTCGGGGTATTCCAGATACTTGGAGTAGCTCTCAATCGGATCGATAGCCGGGTAGCGCTTACTGTCGGCCCGCGCCTGCGAGAGCGCGTAAAAACAGCGGGCCACCTTTTTGGTAGACTCCGTTACCGGCTCTTTCAGGTTGCCGCCGGCCGGGGATACGGTACCGATGAAGGTAATAGAACCCGTCTCCCCGTTGTGCAGGTGTACTATACCCGCTCGGGCGTAAAAGCTGGAAATAATGGCCGGCAAATCCATTGGAAAAGCATCGGGCCCCGGCAGTTCCTCCATGCGGTTAGACATTTCGCGCAAGGCCTGCGCCCAGCGCGAGGTGGAGTCCGCCAGCAACAGCACCTTCAGCCCCATCGACCGGTAGTACTCGGCAATAGACATAGCGGTGTAGACCGATGCCTCCCGGGCCGCCACCGGCATATTGGAGGTATTGGCGATAATTGTCGTACGCTCCATCAGCTTGCGGCCCGTCCAGGGGTCTTCCAGCTCGGGAAATTCCACGAAAAGGTCCACCACCTCATTGGCCCGCTCTCCGCAGGCGGCTACGATGACGATATCTGCCTCGGCCTGCTTGGAAATGGCTTGCTGCAGTACCGTCTTACCGCTACCAAAGGGCCCGGGGATAAAGCCGGTACCGCCCTCCACCATAGGGTTGAGGGTATCAATGGTACGCACCCCGGTCTCCAGGAGCTGAAAAGGCCGTGGTTTCTCGCGGTAGGCCCGTACCGCCTGCTTGACGGGAAACTTCTGCAGCATACTCACTTTATGCTCCGTGCCGCGCTCGTCTTTGAGCACGGCGATGGTATCCTGTACTTTGTGCTCGCCAGCTTCCACTACAGACTCTACTGTATATTGGCCCTGCAATTTGAAGGGGACCATAATTTTATGGGGGATACCGTTTTCGTCGACCTGCCCCAGCCAGCTGCCGGCCGTCACTTCGTCGCCGGCTTGCGCCAATGGCTCAAAAGCCCAGCTTTTTTCCAGATCCAGGGCAGAAGTATAGTCCCCTTTTTTCAGGAAAATCCCGCTCATCGTATTCAGGTCATGCATCAACCCGTCGTAGTTGCGTGACAGGATGCCCGGCCCCAGGGTGGATTCGAGCATATGCCCTTCGAAGCGGACCTCCATGCCGGGCCGCAGGCCGCGTGTGCTTTCAAATACCTGAACGTAGGCTTTGTCCCCCATCACCTTAATGACCTCCGCCATCAGCGGCGTATCGCCGAGCTGAATGAAGCCGATTTCGTTTTGGCCTACCGGGCCGTCCACATCCACCAGCACAAGGTTGGAAATAATGCCGCTGACCCGGCCGGTAGTCTGTTGCTGCGTTAAAGTCATGTGAGTTCTATCTTTTGTTCCATGTCTGAAATGTAATCGCGCACCCGCTCTTGCCCGGCCTCCTTGTCCAGCGAAAGCCAGCGTTGCAGCATCTGCAACTGCAGCAGATAGCCCAGTACCACCTCTACGGTAAAGTAGTGGAAGGTGAGCTGCTCATTGATGTAGTTCCACTGTATGCGGTCTATCGCTTTTTCGCGGGTGGTAAGGTCATCTCGCTCCAGTTCGCTCAACAGCTTATGGAGAAAGGAATGCTCGCTGCCCAGCCCGAAATCGCGCGCCCGGGAACGCCGCAGTGCTTCGGTGGTTTCTCCTTTGCCGATGAGCTGCCCTTCGGCTTTGATCTGATACTGCCGGATGTTCCAGGCCGCAAGGATATTATTCAGGTCGTGCTCGAAAATAAGCCAGTCGTGCAAAAAACCTTCCGATTGTTCCAGGGCGTGCTCATAGTACAGGGCTGTCAACTGGTTTTCCCAGCTTTTTTCCGGGTCAACCGGCTGCTCATTCTGGTAGGCATGGTAAAAGCGGTGCATGTAGCCAGGCAGGCCACTTTCGGCTTTGAGCGCCTCCCGCATCTCCGCTTCGCTGTAACGGCCGAGCGCCGACCAGGTTTCAGTATCCTCTTTCAGCAGGCGCAGCAGATTGCGGTTGTCGTAGCGCAGCAGCAGCAGGCGAACCTGCTCCCAGTCCTCCTGCTCCAGTTCCTCTTCCAGCCTCGCCACGTATTCCGCTACCGAAAATGGGGCCCGGCTTTGGTCGAGCACCATCTCCGGCAAACTGGAGATGAGATAAAAGTAGTCTCTTTGCTGCAGTTGGATCATTTTGCTTTGTACTGATTGAGCTAAATTACTGGCTTACGACTGGCCGGCACCGTAGAGCAACTCCTTGGTCCGCGGCCGAAGAAAATCGGCGAAGAAGGCCTGAAAATCTTCCTCGGTGAAGGACACCACGTAGCTGCCATCCGCCGGGCCGATACGGAAGCCTTCCGACAGCTTTGACCCCGGCTTAACCGTAAGCCCCTGCTGCATACTTTCCTGCGCCCGGCTGCTGAAATACTCATACAGCTCCTTTTCCCGGTCCGGAGAAAGGTACAGTGCCGTACCCTGCCCGCTGTCCTTCCAGTGGTCGATCAGCGATTGTATAACTTTCTTGAGAAAATCCTTATCCTGAAAAGCTTCCTGCGTGGGCTGCTGCGTAGCCTGTGCAGTCACCAGGCCTGTGATGCGCTGCTTGAGCGCGCTGACCGTCTGCTCAGCCGAAAGCTGCAGCTCAGAGCTAACGTTGCGCTTCAGCTCATCGGCGTCCTGCTCGGCCTGCTTACGGATTTCCGCAGCTCGGCGCTCGGCATCCGCTATAATCTGTTCAGCTTTCTGCTCAGCATCATTGATCAGGCTATTCGCTACCTCCTGCCCTTTCTCTACTCCCTCCTGCTTGATCTTGTCCAGTAAAGATTGAAGCTTTTGTTCCATGGTGTTTTTTACTTGTCCAGCACTACGGCCTTGTTGTATTCAAAATTCATACGAGCAATATGCTCAATGGAAATCTCCTGTGGGCATTCCACCTCGCAGGCCCCGGTATTGGTACAGTGGCCGAAGCCTTCTGCTTCCATCTGCGCCACCATCTTTTCAGCCCGCTCCGGGGATTCCGGCTTGCCCTGCGGCAACAACGCCAAGTGGCTGACCTTAGCCCCGGTAAACAGTGCAGCCGATGCATTTTTGCAGGTCGCCACACAGGCCCCGCAGCCAATGCAGGCCGCCGCGTCAAAGGCATCCTCTGCGCGCTGATGCCCGATTGGGATTGCATTGGCCTCCGGAGCATCGCCGGTGCGGGTAGAGATATACCCGCCCGCCTGAATGATGCGGTCGAAGGCAGAGCGGTCTACCCGCAGGTCTTTCACCACCGGGAAGGCTTTTGCCCGAAAGGGCTCGATGTAAATCGTATCGCCATCCCTAAACTGCCGCATGTGCAACTGACAGGTGGTGGTAGCCGCGAGCGGCCCGTGTGCTCTGCCGTTGATAAACAGGCCGCACTGCCCGCAAATCCCCTCCCGGCAGTCGTGGTCAAACTCTACCGGTGTATCGCCTGAGCGGATCAGTTGTTCGTTCAGCACATCGAGCATTTCCAGGAAGGACATTTCCGGGTTGACTTCTGCCAGCTCGTAGTCCACCATCCGCCCTTTGGCCTGCGTATTTTCCTGCCGCCATATTTTGAGGTGTATCTTCATTTGTAACTCCTTACGCTTGGTTGTACGGTTTCAAATTCCAGCTCTTCGCGGTGCAGCACCGGCTCCTTGTCCTGCCCGGCGTATGCCCATACCGAAACAAACTGATAGCCCTCATCGCGCCGCAGCGCCTCTCCGTCGCCGGTCTGATACTCTTCGCGGAAGTGGGCTCCGCAGGATTCCTCCCGCGTCAGGGCATCGTAGCACATCAGCTCCGCCAGTTCCAGATAGTCAGCTACCCGGCCCGCTTTTTCCAGTTCGGAATTCACGTAGCTGGCGTCCCCGGGCACCCGCAGGTTTTGCCAAAAATCAGCACGCAGCTCCCGGATTTTAGCAATAGCGGCTTCCAGGCCTTCGCGGGTACGCAGCACGCCACATTTGTCGTATAGCAGCTCACCCAATTCCTTGTGGTAGTCGGTTGCGGTACGGTTGCCATTGATGCTGATGAGCCGTTGCAGCTGATCGCGCACTTGCTGCTCCGCTTCCGCGAAAGCGGGATGGTCCGTAGATATTTTGCCTGCCCTGAGCTCATCCGCCAGGTAATTGCCGATGGTGTAGGGCAGTATGAAGTAGCCATCCACACAGGCCTGTAAAAGGGAATTAGCCCCCAGCCGGTTAGCGCCGTGGTCGGAAAAGTTGCACTCCCCGATCGCGTACAAGCCCGGGATGCTCGTCATCAGCTCGTAGTCTACCCACAGGCCGCCCATAGAGAAGTGAGCGGCCGGGGAAATCATCATCGGCCGCTGATAGGCATTGTGGCCGGTTATCTTTTCGTACATACGGAAGAGGTTGCCATAGCGCTCGCGGATGGTATCCTCGCCGTATTCCTGAATAGCGTGTGCGAAGTCGAGATAGACGGCATTGCGCTGTGGCCCGACTCCGTGCCCGGCATCGATCCGCTCCTTGGCGGCCCGGGAAGCAATATCACGGGGAGCGAGGTTGCCAAAAGCCGGATAGCGCCGCTCCAGGTAATAGTCGCGTTCTTCCTCCGGGATATCCCCCGGCGCGCGGCTGTCGTTCTGCTGCTTTGGCACCCAGATGCGGCCGTCGTTGCGCAGGGATTCCGACATGAGCGTCAGCTTGGACTGATAACTGCCCGACTGCGGCAGGCAGGTAGGGTGGATTTGCGTCCAGCTTGCAGCCGCAAAGCCGGCGCCTTTCTTATGTGCCCGCCAGATAGCCGAGCCGTTGCAGCCCATCGCCAGGGTGGAGAGGTAGTAAATTTTGCCGTAGCCGCCGGTGGCCAGCACGACCGCGTGGGCAGCGTGCCGTTCGATTTCGCCGGTATCCAGGTTGCGGGCGATGATGCCCCGGGCCTTGCCGTCAATCACTACCAGCTCCAGCATCTCGTGCCGGGCGTACAGCTGTATGTTGCCATCAGCTACCTGCCGGTTGAGGGCAGAGTAGGCCCCGAGCAGCAGTTGCTGCCCCGTTTGCCCGCGGGCGTAAAAGGTGCGCCGGACCTGTACTCCGCC
>CAJXXJ010000204.1 GCA_913062745.1 uncultured Phaeodactylibacter sp. | reverse complement strand
ATCTCCAGGTTGCCTACGTTCTCAATAGCGGCATCGATGTCACGCAGCGGCTTGCCTATACGTTGCAGGCCCTTCTCCACCATACGCGCCACAGGAGAGTCTGTAGTCTGACAGAGTGCTTTAGCGCCGGCGATGTTGTTGGACTGCACGTTCGCCCGTATGTTATTCATGAAATTTTCGTCTATGCGCCCGGCCCGCTTGATGGTCATATAGCGCTCGGCAAAAATATAGATGGCTATAACGGAGAGTACGAGCAGGATGAGCACGATAATAATGCCCAGCGGGCCGCCCTTCGTGATGATGTCAAGCAGACTTTGTGTACCTACGCCCTCGCGGTCGAGCCCTTCAGCTTCCTGAAATAGTAGTAAGGTTTGCTGCAGCATGATGTTTGATTATGGTTGGTTTTTAGTTCTCGGTTCCTAATTCCTGTTTCGGGGTTCCGGTTTCCCAGTTCATTGCCCCCGGGACACGAACTACGAAGCATGAACCACTTTTTGCTCAAGATTATTATGCGCCTTGCAATTTCAAATTGCCAAATTATCAAACTATTGATAAAAAGCGATGCGGGCGCGGCGAAATTATAATTTTGTTGTTTTAGCGAAAATTCGCTAGTTTTGAGCAACACAGCGTTTTTACGTGTTGTTGACACATGGACAACGCCTTTTCCAACCTTCCTAAACCAACTAAATTAATGAGCAGAAGAATCAAAAAAGTAGCGGTGTTAGGCTCCGGCGTCATGGGCTCCGGCATTGCCTGCCACTTTGCTAATATCGGCCTGGAGGTCGTCATGCTGGATATTGTGCCCCGCGATTTGCCGAAGGAAGACAAAGACAAGCCGGCAGCACGCAACCGCATGGCCGACGAAGCCTTGAAGAAAGCCATCAAGAGCAAGCCTGCCCCACTCTACCGCAAGGGCCTGGCCTCCCGCATTACCACTGGCAACTTTGAAGATGATTTTGACAAAATCAGCGATTGCGACTGGGTGATCGAAGTGGTGGTGGAACGCCTGGACATCAAGCAAAAAGTATTTGAGCAGGTGGAACAGCACCGCCGCCCGGGCAGCCTCGTCACTTCCAATACTTCCGGCATCCCCATCCATATGATGCTGGAGGGGCGTAGCGACGATTTCAAAAAACACTTCTGCGGCACCCACTTTTTTAACCCTCCGCGCTACATGCGCCTGCTGGAGATCATCCCCACGCCTGAGACAGACCCGGCCGTGATCGACTTCTTCATGCACTACGGTGATGTCTACCTCGGCAAACAGACGGTACTGTGCAAAGATACCCCGGCCTTTATCGCCAACCGCGTAGGCGTTTACGCTATGGCAAAAATCTATCAGCTCACCACTGAGTTGGGCCTTCGCATCGAAGCGGTAGACAAATTGACTGGCCCGATTATAGGCCGCCCCAAGACGGGCACTTTCCGCCTGGGCGACCTGGTAGGCCACGACACGGCCGTCAACGTGATCAAAGGGCTGAAGCAAAACTGCCCCGACGATGAGCAGGCCGGCACTTTCGAAATCCCGAAGTACCTGGAATTCCTGCTGGAGAACAACTACCTCGGCAACAAGACCGGGCAGGGCTTTTACAAAAAGACGAAAGACGAAAAAGGCAATCGGCAGATCCTGGCCCTCAACCTGGATACCCTGGAGTACGAGCCTTCTCAGAAGCCGGACCTCCCCAGCCTGAAAACCGCCAAGCAGATTGACGACCGGGCCAAACGGGTACAAGCTATGTTTGATGCCGACGACAAAGGCGGAGAGCTGATCCGCCGCTCCCTGCTCGGCCTGTTTGCGTATGTCTCTAACCGCGTGCCGGAAATCTCCGATAACCTCTACAGCATAGACGATGCGATGAAGGCAGGCTACGCCTGGGAGATCGGCCCCTTCGAATACTGGGACATGATCGGTATCGAAAAGGGCATCAAAATGGCTGAGGAGCAGGGCGAAACAATCGCTCAGTGGGCCAAAGACATGCACGCTGCCGGCCACACCTCCTTCTACAAGCGGGAAGGCGGCCTAAAAAAGTACTACGATATCGAGAGCAAGGATTACAAAGTAGTCCCCGGCTCCGATGAGTTCATCATACTGGACAACTACCGCGACCGCAAGCCGGTCATGGAAAACAATGAGGTGACGCTGCACGATATCGGTGACGGCGTGCTGTGCCTGGAGTTCACGAGCCCGCACAACAGCATAGGCGAGGGCGTACTGCGCGGTATGAACGAGGCCATTCAGATTGCCGAGGAAGGCGACTGGACAGGCTTAGTCATTGGCAACAACGCTCAGCACTTCTCCGTAGGCGCCAACCTGATGATGATCGCTATGCTGGCTTATCAGCAGGAATTCGACGAGCTGAATATGGCCGTCAACCTGTTCCAGCAGACGACGATGCGCTGCCGTTACTCTTCAGTCCCCGTTGTGGCAGCTACGCAAGGCTATGTGTTCGGCGGCGGCTGCGAGACCATCATGCACTGCGATGCGGCGATGTGCGCTGCTGAATCTTACATCGGACTGGTGGAAGTAGGCGTGGGCCTGATCCCCGGTGGTGGCGGCACCAAGGAGTTTGCCCTCCGGGCGTCAGACCAGTTCTTCGAAGGAGATGTGCAAATTCCGACGCTGATCGACAAGTTCCGCAATATTGCGCTGGCCAATGTCGCAACATCCGCCCATCAGGCATTCGACTACGGCTATTTGCTGCCGAGCAAAGATCAGGTGGTGCTCAATACACAGCGCAACATCGCTGAAGCGAAAGCTAAGGTGCTGGAACTGGCAGAAGGGTACACCATGCCCATTCAGCGGGAAGACATCACGGTGCTGGGCCGCGAAGGCCTCGCCGCCCTTTACGCTGCGGCTAACGAGCTGCGCCTGGGCAAATACGCTTCCGAGCACGACATCAAAATTGCGCACAAAATCGCTTGGGTGCTCTGCGGCGGCGACCTGACCGGGCAGCAGAAAGTGTCTGAGCAGTACCTGCTGGACGTGGAGCGGGAAGCCTTCCTGAGCCTCTGCGGAGAGCAGAAAACCCTGGAGCGCATTCAGCATATGCTGCAGACGAACAAACCCCTTAGAAACTAAAGGGGAAAACCAAAGGATGCGGGCATTGGAACCGAGGAACTGCAGCAATTCCGCAACTGTTGGAAAAGAGAAAACCTAAGCTTATGAAAATTGAGAGTAGTCAAAAATTCACCTCGCTTCAGCTAGAGCTGCTCAAGCTTTATTCCTTTGAGCCTTCCGAGCAGGAGCTGCAGGAAGTGCGTCACATGCTCGCCACTTACTTCATGGATCGTTTTCAGTCCAGGTTGGAAGAGGCAGCCGAAGAGAAAGGTATTTCAGATGCAACTCTGGAGGAGTGGCTCAACGAAGCAGATCAATAATGCTTAGAGTGGTACTGGATACGAATGTTTTTCTCGTTGGGCTTTTGCCAAAGCATAAATTCGGTTGGGTTTTTGAAGAACTCAAGAAACGCTCTTATGCACTTTGCGTAAGCACCGATATTATGCTGGAATACGACGAAAAAATGCAGGAAAAATACGGTATCCATTTCACAAGGGCGCTATTAGATAATTTGACGAATTTTCAAAACGTAATCACGGTTTCTCCATTTTTCAGTTGGCACTTAATCGATCGCGACCCGGATGATAATAAGTTTGTCGATTGCGCTATTGCAGGGCACGCAGACTTTATTGTTTCTCACGATAGTGACTTCAAAGTGCTTAAAACCATTGATTTTCCTAAAATTAAAGTCATTCAGCTCAGCGAGTTCAAGCAGTTGCTCGGGTTGAATTGAAGACAAGCTTAAATGAATACTTATCATGGATGCATATATAGTCAAAGCCTACCGATCCGCCGTAGGCAAAGCTAAGAAAGGCGGCTTTCGCAACTACCGCTCAGATGACCTGGCAGTAGATATCATCAAGCACCTCATGGCGCAAACCCCGGAGGTAGACCCCAAGCTGATCGACGATGTAATCGTAGGCTGTGCCAACCCGGAAGGCGAGCAGGGCCTGCAAATCGGCCGGCAAATCTCTATGCGGGCACTGGGCAAGGAAGTACCGGGCATGACGGTCAACCGCTACTGCGCCTCCGGCCTGGAGACCATCTCCATCGCTGTAGCGAAAATCCGGGCAGGCATGGGCCACATCTACGTGGCCGGTGGCGCGGAGAACATGAGCTCCATCCCGATGACCGGCTATAAGCTGGCACCGAGCTATAAGGTAGCCTCCTCCACGCCAAATTATCTGGCGAGCATGGGCCTGACCGCGGAGGCAGTAGCTAACAAGTATAACATCAACCGCGATCAGTCTGACGAATTTGCCTACCACTCGCACCAGAAAGCTGCGGCAGCCATTGACGGAGGCAAGTTCAAAGATGAGATCGTACCGGTAACGGTGGAAGACGTATTTGTCAAGGACAACAAGCGCGTGAAATCGGAGCACACCGTAGATACCGATGAGGGCGTACGCCGCAGCACCACGGTAGAGGTACTCGGCAAGCTGCGCCCGGTGTTCGCACAGGGCGGCATCGTGACTGCGGGTAACTCCTCGCAGACTTCCGACGGCGCTGCCTTCACGCTGGTGGTCAGCGAAGAGATGGTCAAGCAGCTCAACCTGCAGCCCATCGCCCGCTTAGTCTCCTGCTCAGTAGCCGGCGTAGACCCGCTGTACATGGGTATTGGACCCTGCGCAGCTATCCCCAAAGCACTGAAATACGCCGGGCTGAAACTCGGTGATATCGAGCTGATCGAACTGAACGAGGCCTTTGCTGCACAGGCGCTGGCGGTCATTCAGGAAGCCGGCCTCAACCCGGAGATCGTCAATGTGAACGGCGGGGCAATCGCACTGGGCCACCCGCTGGGCTGTACCGGCGCGAAACTGTCCACGCAACTGTTCAACGAGATGCGCCGCCGTGGTAATAAGTACGGCATGGTGACTGCTTGTGTGGGCGGCGGACAGGGAATCGCCGGTATTTATGAGCTGCTGAATTAAGCGTACAGTACACCGTAAACCTAAACGCCCCATCGCGACAGCGCGCAGATGGGGCGTTTGTTTTTTCTAAGCTCCGCTCTCCTTCCTTTTTAAAAATATCCGCCCTCTGCGCCGTTTCAGGTCAAGCGGTGCGGGGTATACCTCCTGCCAGTAGCCCTCAATGGTAGAGTCCCAGATACTACGCTTGAACTCAAACTGATACTTACGAAAAAAGGTATGTACGGGCAACCCTGTTTGTTCCGCCTCCTGCCGATACTGCCCGCTGTCCACCTCGTGCAGCCCCACAGAACGGTCCTGATACATACGGCCGCGCAATTCCTGCTTAATGATGCTATCCTGACTGACGAATATCGTAGAAACCCCTTTGATGACGCCTTCCTCCACCTTGAGGTATAATTCAAAACGATAACCGCTGCGGCTCTGCAGGTCACCCTCGGTGATGACGCCTTCCCAAAGCCCCTCCAGCCCGTTTTGCGCATACAAGCCGGTAGAAAGCAGCATAATTGTCAGGGTAAGTAGCCGTCGCATAAATTTCAGTTTGTGTGGATATATAAGATGATGGTCAAAAGATAAAAAAAGTTGGTTGAGCCGGCCGGCCGGATTTGGAAGTGGGTTGTTGATTGGCAAAAAAGTAACGACATGCTCAAGAAATATTTTGGAACCACCCTGCAGAGCCTCCGCGTGCTCGCCCTGTGGGAAGGTGTTTCTTTCCTGCTCATTTTGTTTGTCACCATGCCGCTGAAGTACATGGCAGATATGCCTGCGCCCAATATGGTAGTCGGCATGGCACACGGCGTTTTATTCATCGGGTACATTGCGCTCGTTATTCTGGCCCGCTCGGAGTACGGCTTCAGCCTGAAGGAAACGTTTTGGTCACTTGTAGCTTCCGTTGTCCCATTCGGGACGTTTATCGCAGACAGCAAGATTTTCAAGCCCAAGCAACAGCTTCAGAAAGCATAGCCGAAGCCGAGGTTGAAGGCAACGATATCCGTAAATCCAAGCTCTACGCGGTTGCCGTTGGGCCGGAAATCCCGGAACCAGTAGTTTTGCCAGTTGGCGGGGTCGTTGGGGTTGTTTGGGAAAGGCGCAGCGTGGCGCAGTTTCAGCCCCATGTCGAGCCTGAGGATGAAGTAGGAAAAATCCATCCTCAGGCCGAAGCCCCCTCCAAGCGCTATCTGTTTATAGAAGGGTTCGTGGGTGTAGCGGGTAGGCTCGCCGGTCTCCTGATCTATACAGGTGTAAGTTGTTTGCGAAAGCAGGAACTGTGAGCCGCAGCGGTTGGGGTCGCGCCTCAGCGTCCAGACATTGCCGGCATCCAGGAAGAAAGCACCGTTAAGCAGCCAGAAAATTTTGAAGCGGTATTCGAGATTGGCTGCCAGCTTCAGGTCGCCGGTTTGGTACAGGCGGGTATTGTTATTGCTGCGCACGGCCAGCGTATCCTCATAAGCCCCGGGCCCCAGCCCCCGTGGTGCCCAGGCGCGAATGCTGTTGGGGCCGCCGGCAAAGAACTGCTTTACGTAAGGCACATCTGAGGTGTAGCCGAAGGGCCGGGCGACACCAATGCTGAAGCGGGATGCTACCGTTTCGCTGGGCCCCATTTTCCAATACCGTCTAAAGTCCACCTCTGTACGGATGTACTGTGAGAAATTGACCTGTGTGCCATCCTGCAGGTTAAAACGCAGGGTATCCGGCTCCAGGGAAAAGCTGTTGTACAGTGCGTTGCCGGCCCATATTTCAGCCCCCGCCAGCTCCACATTAAACCCGGCATAGTAAGAATTGCCCCGGCGGTTGGGCCGGGAGTTGTAGACGTAGTTCAAATCCCGGAACAGCAGGCTCACAAACAGCTGCTGCCCAAAGGAGCGCTCCAGGAAAGGGTTAAAATTCAGCAGAGAGTCAAAGTTGGGC
>CAJXXJ010000203.1 GCA_913062745.1 uncultured Phaeodactylibacter sp. | reverse complement strand
TTGCCAAAAGCGCCCCGCCTCAGCCGAGACTATTTGCGCGAAGACGAAACGGTATGGGTGATGAGCGGCTATACCCTCGACATCCGCGAGGTGGACATCCTCATGCAGGATGCCCGCTACGCTTACATCACGGACGGTCTGCAGGACGGCGAGCGGGTGGTCACTACCCGGCTGAGTACCGTAGCGGAAGGCGCGGCACTTCGCCTGGAGCGTGCCGATAGCACCAGCCGCGATACCAGCAGCAGCGTTCATTCCTCCAACCTAACCTCTCAATAAATGAGCCAGGATAATACCAATAAAGGCGGGCCCATCAGCTATATGGCGAGCCACCCGATCGCCGCAAACCTGCTGATGATCCTCTTCATCGGCGGGGGCGTATGGTCCATGTACAGTGTCCAAAAAGAAGTCTTTCCGCAGTTTCAGCTCGATATTGTCAACGTCAGCGTAGTCTACCCGGGCGCCGCGCCGTCGGAAGTGGAGCAAGGCATTCTGCTGCCGGTGGAAGAAGCCATCCGAGGAGTGCAGGGCATCAGGGAGGTGACCTCCACGGCCCGGGAGGGGTCCGGCAGTATTACCATTGAGCTGGTAGCCGGTACTGACCGCATGAAGGCCTTCCAGGATATTGATCAGGCTGTCAACCGCATCCGGACTTTCCCGGACGATATCGAGGAGCCCGAAGTGCAGCTGCAGGCCCGGCAGCGGGAGGTGATCGAGATTGGCCTTTACGGCAAAACCGATATCTGGACCTTGCGAAAGCTGGCCGAACGCCTGCGCGACCGCCTGCTGAGCGAGCCGGGCATTACGCAGGTGGAAATCGGCAATGTGCCGGACTACGTCACCCACGTGGAAATCCCCCGGCATCAGCTTCGGAAGTACGGGCTCACGCTTACGCAAGTCGCTAATCTTATCCAGCAGTCGAGCGAAGATGTACCCGCCGGCTCCGTCGAAACCGAACGGGGTGAGATTCTGCTGCGGGTTAAGGAGCGCAAACAGTGGGCGGAAGAATTTGGCAATATCGCTATTGTTACCGACAGCACAGGGGCGCGCGTCCCGCTTTCGGCTATAGCCAAAATAACCGATGGTTTTGAAGAAACGGGCTTCCACTCGCAGTTCAACGAGCAGCCTTCAGTCGAGATTCAGGTGTTCCGCATCGGCGATCAGTCGCCTCTCGGTATAGCCGAGGCGGTCCACACTACGCTGGAGGACTTTAGCCGCAGTTTGCCGGAAGGCGTACAGTACCGCATAGATGGCAACCGGGCGAACGACTACCGGCAGCGCCTTTCGCTCCTTACGGAAAATGGTATCCTGGCGGTCTTCATTGTACTGATCATACTCGGGCTCTTCCTGGAGTACCGGCTGGCGTTTTGGGTCATGATGGGTATGGCGATTTCCTTCATTGGCGGCATTTTCTTCCTGCCGGTTTTTGGGCTTAGCATCAACATGATTTCCATGTTTGGCTTCCTGGTCGTACTGGGTATCGTGGTGGACGACGCTGTGGTGGTCGGCGAGAATATCTACGAATACCGGGAGCAGGGCATGGGCTATATGGAAGCTGCGATACAGGGCGCAAAGGATATGTCGCGCCCGGTCACCTTCAGCATCCTCACCAATATCATTGCTTTCGTGCCGCTGTTGTTTATTCCCGGTACCACCGGAAAATTCTGGGCGCCGCTGCCGGCGGTGGTGATCATTGTGCTGGCTATTTCTCTTTTCGAGGCGCTGTTCATCTTGCCCGCTCACCTGGCGCACAGTTCCAAAGGCAACCGCTTCAAGCTGGGCAAGTACATCGACCGCAATCAGCAGGCCATTGCCCGCCGTTTCAAGAAGTTTGTCGAGCGGCGCTACCGCCCTTTTTTGAAAAAGGCACTGGACCACCGCTACATCACCCTCAGCCTGGCGCTGGCCCTGCTTATCATGGTAGGCGGGTACGCGTACAGCGACCACATGGGCATGATCATGATGCCCGAGGTGGCTGCCGATGAGATTGAAGCCGGCGTTTCTCTGCCGGTGGGCACCACCACGCAGCAGGCCGGAGAAGTGGCGGAGGAAATTACAGCCTCCACCCGCCGTATGTTTGAGGAGAATGACCTGTACCGCGTGGCCGAAGGCGTCAAGACCAATGTGCGCGGCCAGAACTTCATTGATGTGGAAATTGTGATGAAGCCGCCCACGGAGCGCGATATGCGGGCACAGGAAGTGATCGAGCTGTGGCGGGACGAAATCGGCGATATCGAGGGTGTCGATCAGATTACTTTTGAAGCCGAGCGCGGGCCGGGTGGCTGGCGGCAGGACATCAGCGTGGACCTGAGCCACGCCCAGGTATCCGTTTTGGAAGATGCGAGTGAAGCCTTCCTGCAGCGTATGAAAAGCTTTACCGCCACCCGCGATGTTAATGACAACTACAACAAAGGCAAAGCGCAGTTCGATTTTAAGCTTTTGCCGAAAGGCCGCAATCTCGGGCTGACCTCCAATGAAGTCGGGCAGCAGGTACGCAGTGCCTTCTTCGGTGCGCTGGCGATGCGGCAGCTGCGGGGGACCAACGAAATCGAAATCCGCGTTAAGCTGCCGGAAGAAGAGCGGGAAGATTTGTACAACCTGGAGTCCTTCCTCATCCGTACGCCGGGTGGCGTGGAAGTGCCGCTGGTAGACGTGGTGGAGGTCCATGAAACCGAAGCGTTCACCAATATCAACCGCCGCGATGCCCGCCGAGTGGTGAATGTAGGCATGGATGTGGAGCCGGCCAATGCCGTAAGCCGCGTGCTGGAGTCGATCAATGCGGAGGTGTTGCCCAAGCTGCGGGCGGACTTCCCGGGCCTGACCTGGAGCTTTCAGGGCAGTCAGGCGGAGATGCGGGAGAGCACCAAGACCTTGTACGGCGGCTTTGGGCTGGCCATGCTGCTGATTTATGCTTTGCTGGCAGTGGCTTTTCGGAGCTATACGCAGCCGCTGATTGTGCTGGGGGCGATCCCCTTTGGCATCGTGGGGGCGGTACTGGGGCATATCCTGCTGGGCTACGATTTATCGCTGATTAGCCTGATGGGGGTAATCGCATTGTCGGGCGTAGTGGTCAACGATGCGCTGATTATGATCGATTATGCCAATAAGAAGCGGGAGGACGGTAGCGTATTCAGTGCCATCCACGAGGCGGGGGTGCGCCGTTTTCGGCCTATCCTGCTCACTACCTTGACGACCTTCGGCGGCCTTACGCCTATCATCCTGGAGACCTCCACGCAGGCGACTTACCTGATCCCGATGGCGATTTCGCTGGGTTTTGGTATTGTCTTCGCTACGGCTATTATTTTGGTGATTGTGCCTTGCCTGTATATGGTGCTGGAGGATTTGAAGGGGGGGTAGTGCCGGGTGGATTATTTCAGATCTGCAATTGCCTCGTGTAGGTGGGCCTTGCATCCTCAGCAGCTCGACGGCTTGCTTGCAGGCGTTGCCGCTGCCCGCCTGCGAGCGGAACGGAAGCATAGGCTGAAAATGAAGAATCAGGTAAAGGACAGGCCTCTTTTTATGGGAAATCTGGAGAAAATACCAACATCACTCCTTTTTAAACCTAAAAAAGCCTAATTTAACCCATGCAATGTTGATGCGCTCAAAAGAAACTGAACCCTAAGCTCTTTTTGGCCGCACGACGCTCTTTTTCACCTAAAAACTTAACTTTTTATGAAACCGCCCTTCCCCGGCCAGAAAGCCTCGCCCGAAGAGCTGCCGGAACACAATGGCTTCCCGCTGGCAGGTATGTATATCAACCAGAACAATTCAGTATTTTCTTCCCTGAATAACAACTTTGAGCGTTTGGCTGCAGGTATCGTGCTTTTGGGTACCACCGGGACGGTCGAGGGCAATGGCTTCGCCGAAATGAATGCCCATGCAGATGCTTACCCGACTAGCAATTACATTTTCTCTGGCGATGCCCTCCGCATGGTAGGGACTGGCTGGCAAACTTTGAGGGCGTTTAATAATACCATCAAAGACTGCCGTGTCGGTATAGGGGCCGGCGAAGCTGGGCTGACCGCCTACAGCAATACGATAAGCGGGGCAGAGTATGGGATAGTGGGGGTTGTTAATCAACCTAACTTTATCAGGATCGGGGACGACAACCCAAGCTTGGCAAACATAGTTAATAGTACTACAAACGGGATATGGGTAAGCGCCACAGACCCCAACGGGCAGGTGGACATCATCCAAAATACAGTAACGACAACGGACCCCGCTAATGGTGAAGGCATCGTGCTCTTATTCAGCAAGGGCGAAGGCGAAATCAGGGGGAATACCGTTAATATAGATGAAGCTGGGATGGGCATCGGACTACTGTCCAGTGACAACGTGAGGGTAGTCGGCAATACGGTCAATCTGGCAAATGCCGCTTTGGCAGATGCAGGTATTAGTCTGTATGGCGCTAACCAATGCGTCATTCAGGACAACGACATCAGCGGCGCAGGCATAAGCGGTGCCCAAAACGAAGGCATCCGCATTTCCTCTTCCTCTGGCAATACCTACTGCTGCAACACCGTAGACAACACCCGCTACGGCGTCTCCGTCATCGGCCCAAGCATGGCCACGGACAAGTTCCGGGGCAATACCTTCGGCAACCACACGGCCGGCTTGTGGCTGGACAGCCCTTCCGCCATCCTCGGCTCGCAGGAGCATACCGAGAACTGCTGGAATGGCAGTGGGGGCGCGGTTTGGAGTGGAGCGACCGAGTTTGAGGGTCAACAGTTCCCCTTCCTCGTAGACCCCGGGGACATGGCCTGCTTTATGCCGCCTTCGGTGACGCCTGCGGTGGGGTGGTTTGATGACTTTGATAATGAAAATGTATCCGATGTATGTTCACAAGCTGCTTGTGTGATAGAGGGTTTCAACCACGAATCGCCAGATATCGCCAAAATCATCAGCGGGGAAGCCGGCAGCGGCAGCGTGTACGCAAACACTGTATTATGGTCGCTCAGCCAATATCTATATGGAGAGACTTATGGATTGGTCACAAGTGATACCAGTCTGCAAAACTTCCTAAATACCCATGATCAGACCTCGGTGGGGGACTTTTACAGTTTGAAGACAGGGCTTTCCGGCTTGTACCACGCCAATAGCAGTGATATTGCCGCTATGAAAAACGGCTTGGATAGTTTGGTGCAGCAGCTTATGGAGCTTTCGCTTCTGGATCAGGAAATACTGGCTGCGCCCGACTCGCTCTGGCAAGGGCTGATAAGCAACCGCAATGCGCATATAGATGATATGCAGACCCTAGCGGCAGCTATTGAAAGCTATTCAGCTACGGTGGCTGCTAACCGGACAACGGCAGCTGCTGCCTTGGATGCTCAAAATAATGGCATAAGCGTGCATGCAGTTTATGAACAAAACCGGAAGGCTATATACAGGGTCTTATTGTCCTACATTCAGCGTAATGCTTCTCATTTTACCTCAACCGAGCAAAGGGCTTTGGAGCTTATTGCCCAACAATGCCCGCTTTCCGGCGGCAAAGCAGTGTTCGATGCCCGAGCTTTACTGTCGATAGCTCGCGACAGCTTGGTTTGGTACGATGCGGCTTGCAACCAACAGCAGTTGATTCAGGCACCGGAAAATACGAGTTCGGTTGCGAATACGGCTGATGTCCGTTTATTTCCTAATCCGGCGCGTGGCGAAGTGACTGTTCGATGGGGCACTCCTTTGGAAATGGAAGGCAGCCTTAGAGTATTCGATGCTGTAGGAAAACTACAGCGAGAAGTAGTGCTTGCACCCGGTGTTTTCGAATATCGATTATCGCTGGAAGGCCTTGAAAAGGGCTTATATTATCTGGACATACAGACCGATTCCGCGCAATCAACGCTAAAACTGATTGTTAGCCCGTAATTTAGATACCAATGAGCAGGCTGTCCTTGTGACAGCCTGCTCTAAAAAAATACCTGCAATGCGTTTACTTTTCTTTTTTGTTATCAGTATTCTTGCCATTCCCGGTTCAGCTCAGAAATATGACAACATCTGGCTTTTGGGTACAAATAGCAATAACCCTGATTTTGCCGGCACTATCATGGATTTCGACCAATCCCCCCCAGAGTTGTTTCTACAATTTTGGGATTCCTATTTCTACCAGACCAACGCCAGCATCTGCGACACAGCCGGCAACCTTCAGTTCTACACCAACGGCATCTACGTGGCCAATGCCCTGCACGAACCGATGGAGAACGGGGATGGGCTAAATCCCGGAGCGCATGCGGATGCGCAGAGTGAAGCGGGTAGGGGGTATATTTTAGATCAGGGGGCGATGGTATTGCCGGTTCCGGAAAGTGATAGTTTGTATTACTTGTTTCACATGGATAGGGTAACCTTTGGTGATGAAGGGACGAGGAATAGTAGTAAACACTTGTACCTTACTTTGATAGACATGAGTGCTAAAAATGGGTTAGGTAAAGTAATAACGAGAAACAATGTCATAAGAGAAGGTGTGTTTGAACCAGGGAAACTTACTGCAGTGCGTCACGCTAATGGTAGAGATTGGTGGTTAATCATACGTCGTTTTAATACTAACCGATACTATAAATTCTTGATTTCTTCTTCAGGTATATTAGAGTACCCTTCTCAGGCCCTAGGAGATAGTATTCCTTCGCCGGGGGTTGGGCAAGCAGTATTTTCGCCAGATGGGACAAAGTTTTCGAACCTACATCTAGTAGGCGGGATTGGAGCAGAAGATTACATTGGTATTTATGACTTTGACCGCTGCTCCGGACAACTAAGCAACCCTAATGTTTTTACCTATGCTGATAGTGCCTGGGCCGGCGGTGTAGCTATCTCCCCCAACTCCCGATACCTCTACGCCTCCTCCTTCGTAAATGTATACCAGTATGATCTATGGGCAGCAGACATAGAAGCCAGCCGAGACACCGTAGCCGAATGGGATGGCTTCGTAGAAGACG
>CAJXXJ010000202.1 GCA_913062745.1 uncultured Phaeodactylibacter sp. | reverse complement strand
CATCGCCGGGCTTGCATCGATCAAGTCGTTTTGCAGCATCTGGCCAAGATACAAGGCGGCTTGCGCCTTGTGGCCAAGAACCACCTGATCATTAAACTGCGCGGCCGACGACAGGTTATAGACAAGGTCTTGGACTTCGAGGCGCCCACTAAAGATTGCCTCATACCAAAAGTCAAATCCACCCGTCTCAGGCACACGGCTAAAAAAATATTGATAGGCCTGGTTGATCAAGCTAGTGACTAGCTCGGCCTGCTCGGTGTTGTTTGGATCCAGGCTTTGGCCCACCAGGCTCGCCGACAACGCATTCTCAGGCGAACTGGCAAACACGGCGCCTATGCTGGCCATCACTTCGTCAATCGACTGGCCTGCGAGCACTTGCCCTACGGCCAAGTCGCTCCAGTAGGCCAAGCCTTCGGCATCACCCGCACGCCCGAGCGTAGCTCCCGCCGGCCCGTCCAGACGATGCTGACTCCCTCAGGGATGAGGAGTGGAGGCTCTACAGGCTGACAGTCCGGCCGCTGCGTGGTGAAGCCGCCCTGCCCGTCCGGGAAGCGCTCAAAAGCCGGGCGCAGCTCGCTGAAAAAATGATGCATACGGCCTACCTGACACTCGCTCAGCGCACAGCGGGTGCCGTAAGAACAGCCCAGGCGGTTGTACTCAGAAGCCAGGGGGGTGTCCGCACAGCCGTCGCCGCCGTCCGGGTGCTTTTTGTGGGCCTGAAAGGGGGAGAGGTGGTCTACTGACAGCACGTGGAAAATTTCTCCCAGCATAGCGTCTCCCAGGCCGGCATCGGAGCCCGGGTAGTCTGATTCGCATTCCTGCTCGCCGGGCAGCTGATTGGTCATCCATACATTATAGGTGCCGAATATGGCTTGCGCCGGATGCTGCGGAGTACGCCCCGCGCGGCAGCTCATAGAGGAGGTCATTCCGCCGGCACAGCGGGAGTAGCAGTCATTCTCGTCCGGCACCCGTGGGTCTCCGGGAGGCTGAGCCTTCCAGCTGCCGCCAGTGATAAAAACGTGGAAGGCATTCTGCGTCTCCGGCCGTTTCAGCTGCTCGTAGTAGGGGTTGGAGGGCTCGGGGGAGGTGATATAGCGCTCATCCGTTTGGTACCAGTAGCCGTAGGTCCCCCCACAGCCGGAATAGCCAATCCCCCAGCCGCGGTTGTCGGCGTGGAAAAATACATCCTCGCCCACCGTTCCGGTATTCAGCAGGCGGATGCGGGCATCTTTGATGTGCGGTGAGCCGTCCGTAGGGTCGTCACAAAGATTAGCCAGCAGCCAGTTGGCACCCAGGGAGTCCTGAAACCACGAGCGGATAATACCGATGTGCTCCTCCGTGAAATTGCCGGGGTCTGTAGGGTGGCGGGTGTACTGCCCGAGCTGCTCCGGGTCTTCCTTCACAAAAATGTGCACCACCGTCTTAAAGTAGCGGATGGGCGTCAGCTCCGGATAATCCGGGTCGGGCGCGTAGTTGACCGACTGCGAGCAAGGGTCATCCTCTTCCTGCCGGGGCCAGCAGCTCGGGTAGGGCTGCCCGGTGCCCGGCCCTACGCACACGGAGCACTGCTGCCGGGTAGTGCCTGCCCTCGGATTGGTATACGCACAGTCGGGCAGGGCCGTGAAGCGCACAGTCAGCGCAATCGGCTTTTTCTTTTCCGTCGCCCGCATCGGCACACCTACTACTTTCCAGAGTGTGTCACCCGCGGGCAGTGCAGACACCGGCACCCGCATAACGGTGTCAAGCTCTTCTCCCTCCAAAAGCAAAAAGCCATCGTCCGGCCGTTGCCGGTAGTACACCTTCACGTCTACCCGAAAGCCATCGTCTTTCCAGTCGACGGTGCCTTTGTCATCACATACAGTATGGTGGGTAATACGGACGTTGTAGAGCGGGCAATCGTCAGCCGGAGCGGAGCGAAAGGCCACAGGCTGACTGTCGGTGAGGAGGGTAAGCTGCCCCAGCAGCAGGAATAGCAGCGCAAAATTTAGCATAGGCAGAACGGACAGTTTATACACAGAACATTACAAGATGGCATTTTATTCGGTACGGGTCAAGGCCCCCCACCTTTATAAGGCAGGCAGACAGTTGGACAAAAAACAAATTTGCGTTAGCTTTGCCCCGCTAACGAAAAGCCATAAGAGGCAGCGGTGCAAGGGCATGAGGCTGCCTCGGTAATTCATATTCACTTTATACAAACGAAAAAGATTATGGGTCAAACGATCACTTACTTAGTTCCCGCATTTGGTGTGCTGGCGTTGCTGTACACCTTCTGGCGCTCTTCCTGGGTCAGTAAGCAGGAGGTAGGCACCGAGCGTATGGGGCGGATTGCCGTCAACATCGCCGATGGTGCGATGGCCTTCCTCAAAGCGGAATACCGCGTTCTGGCAGTTTTCGTGCTGGCAGTAGCTGTCCTGCTGGGCGTCAGCGGCAATACGGAAGATTCTTCCCCGCTGATTGCACTGTCTTTTGTACTCGGTGCTATTTGCTCAGCTGCAGCTGGGTTTATCGGAATGCGCGTAGCCACCAAAGCCAACGTGCGTACCACCAACGCTGCCCGTACCGGACTGGGCAAAGCGCTGGAGATCGCCTTCGCCGGCGGCTCTGTGATGGGCCTCGGCGTAGTTGGCCTCGGCCTGGTCGGCCTGGGTGCCCTTTTCCTGGGCTACTCCAGCATCGGCTGGGACATCAACCGCGTCATCACCGTCATCACCGGCTTCTCCTTCGGTGCATCTTCTATCGCCCTCTTCGCTCGCGTAGGCGGCGGTATTTATACCAAGGCGGCTGACGTAGGCGCTGACCTCGTGGGTAAAGTCGAAGCCGGTATCCCGGAAGACCACCCGCTCAACCCGGCAACAATTGCTGACAACGTAGGGGACAACGTAGGTGACGTAGCCGGCATGGGCGCTGACCTGTTCGAATCTTATGTAGGCTCTATCATTGGTACTATGGTGCTGGGCGCGGCTTTCATCGGCATCACCGGTTATGAAGACACCAACGCATTTGGTGGCCTGAACGCTGTGCTGCTGCCGCTCGTACTGGCCAGCGTAGGTATCATCACTTCTATCATCGGCACCTTCTTCGTGCGCGTGAAGGAAGGCGGTGACCCGCAAAAAGCCCTTAACCGCGGCGAATTCATCTCTGCACTGCTGATGCTGGTAGCCACTTTCCTCATCGTACAGTGGATGCTGCCGGGCAGCTGGACTTTTGACGGTAAGGAATTCAGCTCTATGGGCGTATTCTGGGCAGTTATCTTCGGCCTGGCAGCCGGACTGCTCATCGGTATGGTCACAGAGTACTACACCGGCACCGGTACCAAGCCGGTAAAGAGCATCGTGGACCAGTCTCTCACGGGAGCGGCAACTAACATCATCGCCGGCCTCGGCGTAGGCATGCAGTCTACAGCTATCCCAATCCTCATCCTGGCAGTAGCCATCGTAGGCTCTTACTCTTTCGCAGGCCTGTACGGCATCGCGATCGCCGCAGTAGGTATGCTGTCTAACACCGGTATTCAGCTGGCTGTAGACGCTTACGGCCCGATTTCTGACAACGCCGGCGGTATCGCTGAGATGTCTGAGCTGCCACCGGAAGTACGCCAGCGTACAGATAAACTGGATGCAGTAGGCAACACCACCGCTGCGATTGGTAAAGGTTTCGCAATCGGCTCCGCTGCCCTGACGGCACTGGCACTCTTTGCAGCCTTCATCACGGCTTACAACATCAGCCACCCGGAAGCACGGCTGGAAACCATCAATATCACCAGCCCCTACGTAATGGCTGCACTGTTTGTGGGCGGTATGCTGCCGTTCCTCTTCTCTGCCCTGTCTATGGGCGCAGTGGGCCGTGCTGCTATGGATATGATTCAGGAAGTACGCCGTCAGTTCAATACCATCCCTGAGCTGCGTCAGGCACTCGATGCCATGAACCGCAATGAGGGCAAAGAATTGAAAGACTGGAGCGAGGAAGACCGCAAGACCTTCGAAGCTGCCGACGGTAAGGCTGAGTATGGCAAGTGCGTGGAAATCTCCACCGCTGCTTCTATCCGCGAGATGGTCCGCCCGGGCCTGCTCGCAGTACTGGCGCCCGTGGTAGTGGGCATCACTCCCGGCCTGGTTGGCCTGGGCAGTCAGCTGGGTGCTGAAATGCTCGGTGGCCTGCTGGCCGGCGTAACCGTAGCCGGTGTACTCATGGCCATCTTCCAGTCTAACGCTGGTGGTGCCTGGGATAACGCTAAGAAGATGTTCGAGGAAGGCGTGGAAATCAGCGGCGAAATGTACTACAAAGGCTCTGACCCGCACAAGGCAACCGTTGTGGGCGACACCGTCGGTGACCCCTTCAAGGATACCTCCGGCCCGTCTCTGAATATCCTGCTGAAACTGATGTCTGTGGTGGCACTGGTCATCGCACCGCTGCTCTAACCGCACTTCATCTTTAGCGGTTTTTCCCATCGCCCTGCCGGACTTCCCGGCAGGGCGATGTGGTTTTAAGGGCTGCCGACAAACTAAGGCTCTTCCTATTTCGTTATTTGTAAAGTTTTGATGCCACGAGCGGATGAGCAGGAGTTTAGGCACAATCTTTGTTACTGTTGCGTTAAAAAACCTTCCCGGATGCCGGTTCGCCCAACTATTTTGTGGCAAAAGAGTATATTAACACAGTATTATCCGCTTTTCATCCGAAAGCACTTGCCAGAATGTCGATAAAGAAGATTCTTATGAAATATAGAGGTCAGATTTTTTTCTCCGTTTTACTCGTTTCGGTCCTAGCCACGGCTTACCTGCCTGATTTGAGCTTTAATTCTCCTGAAAAGGAAGCCGTCCTTATGAAAACGGTGCTCAATGGCTTTGATAAACTGCACTACCAGCCGAGGGAGATCAACGATGAATTTTCCGAACAGGTATTCAACTTTTACCTTGATCAGATTGACGGCGGCCGCCGCTTCCTCACCAAGGGAGATGTCGCTCAGCTCGAGCCCTACCGTCAGCAGATTGACGATCAGGCGCAAGCAGGGCGCTTTGAGTTTTTCGACCGCTCCGTAGAGCTGCTCGATGCTGCACTGGACAAAACTCAGGGCTTCTACCAGGAGCTGCTGTCTGCCCCCTTTGATTACGATAAGGAAGAAACCATAGAGCTCGACGGCGAAAAACGGGACTTTGCGAAAAGCGATGCCGCCCTGAAAGACTACTGGCGAAAGTACCTCAAGTATGAGACTGTAGAGCGCATCGTCACCAAAACCAAAGAAGAAGAGAAAAAGGGCGAAGAGGAAGCCAAGCGCAGCTTTGACGAAATCGAGAAGGAAGCACGCGAGGATGTGCGCGAGTTTCTCGATGATTGGTACAGCCGCATGCGCAAGCTCAAGCGCGAAGACCGCCTGAGCGTATACCTCAATACCATCACCCATATCTTCGATCCGCACTCTGAGTATTACAAACCGATCGACAAGGAAAACTTCAATATTCGCTTCAGCGGCCGCCTTGAAGGTATCGGCGCCAGCCTGCGTACGGAAGGCGACTACACCAAAGTGGTCCGCATAGTAGTCGGTGGCCCGGCCTGGAAGCAGAAGCAACTCGAAGAAAATGATGTCATCCTTAAGGTAAAGCAGGATAATGAAGACGAGCCGGTAGACATCACAGGCATGACTATTGATGATGTGGTGCAGCTCATCCGCGGCGACAAGGGCACTGATGTGACCCTGACGGTCAAGAAAATTGACGGCACCATCAAAGATATCATGATCACCCGCGATGTGGTCATTCTGGAAGAGCAGTTTGCTAAGTCGCTCATCCTCGACGGCGAGCAGGGCGACCGCATCGGCTACATCCTGCTGCCTTCCTTCTATGCAGACTTCCAGAACAGCAATGGCCGCTTTTGCTCGGAAGATGTGGAAAAAGAAATTGAAAAGCTGAAATCACATAACGTAGACGGCATCATCCTCGACCTGCGCTACAACGGCGGCGGCTCGCTGCGCGACGTGGTGAAAATGACCGGCTTGTTTATTGAGAACGGCCCTATTGTACAGGTGAAGAGCCGGGAAGGAGACCCCGAGGTACTGCGCGACGTTGACAGCCGCGTACAGTACGATGGCCCGCTTGTGGTCATGGTGAATTCCTACAGCGCATCCGCTTCCGAGATTCTGGCCGCCGCCCTGCAGGACTACGGCCGGGCAGTCATCGTAGGCAGCCCTTCCACTTTCGGCAAAGGCACCGTGCAGCGCTTTGTGGACCTGGACCGCACCATCCGTGGCTTCAAGGAGATCAAGCCGCTGGGCGAAATTAAGCTGACTACGCAGAAATTTTACCGCGTAGACGGCGGCTCCACACAGCTGCGCGGCGTGACCCCGGATATTGTCCTGCCGGATAATTTCTACTACATCAAAACCGGCGAACGCGACCGCGAGTACGCTATGGAGTGGACCGAAATAGACCCGGTAGATTACAGCCAGAACGTAGCAGAGATCGGCAACGTCGGTGAGCTGCGCAGCGCCAGCGAATCCCGCATAGAGCGCAACGAGACCTTTCAGCGCATTCTGGAAAATGCCAAACGCCTGGAAGAGCAGCGGGAAGAAACCGCCTATCCGGTCAGCCTGAGCGGCTACCGCAATATGATCGATCAGCGGGAAAAAGAGGCAGAAGCCTTTGATGACCTGATGGACGAAACGGTCATCGAAGGCATCAAAAACCTGCCGGAAGACCTGCCGAAGATTGAGCAGGACGAGAGCAAAAAAGCCCGTAACGACGACTGGGTGGAAAAAGTAAGCAAGGATGTATACATCAAAGAGACCATGAGCATCCTGCACGATATGATTAGCCAGAGCTAATTTACAGGCTTTCGCCAAAAAAAATTGAAGGGGCTTTCCAAACCACTAGACAAACTGGATTTCATGAGTAAAAGGGATTGATTTTTGCGGGCTGCAGTTCCCGCCTTTAGGG
>CAJXXJ010000201.1 GCA_913062745.1 uncultured Phaeodactylibacter sp. | reverse complement strand
CTTAACTGACAAAAACCCTTACCTATGGCTTTCGAACTTCCTCAATTACCTTATGCCTACGATGCCCTGGAGCCGCATATTGATGCCCGCACTATGGAAATCCACCATACCAAGCACCACGCTGGCTATACTTCCAAGCTCAATGCTGCCATTGAGGGCACCGAGCTGGAAAACAAAAGCATTAAAGAAATCCTCGCCAATGTTTCCAAGCATGGTGCAGCGGTACGCAATAACGGCGGTGGTTTCTACAACCACAAGCTGTTCTGGGAGGTCATGTCTCCGGACGGTGGCGGTGAGCCTTCTTCCCGCATGAATATCCACAAAGCGATTGAGCGTGACTTTGGCTCTTACGATAAGTTCAAGGAAGAATTCGCTGCAGCAGCAGCTGGACAGTTCGGTTCTGGCTGGGCATGGCTGTGCGTAGACAAAGACGATAAGCTCTTCGTCACTTCCACTGCGAATCAGGACAATCCGCTGATGGACGTAGTGGATGCTGACGGCACGCCGATCCTCGGCCTTGATGTTTGGGAGCACGCCTACTACCTCAATTACCAAAATCGCCGTCCGGATTACATTCAGGCGTTTTTCAATGTAGTGGACTGGGGCAAGGTAAGCGAAAACTACAACGACGCAAACGAAGGAGCTTCTTCCTTCTAAGGTGAAGATTTACAGTAAGTTGGAAAGGCCCGTTGATTGCAGCGGGCCTTTTCTGTTTGCAGGTGGGAGTCAAAATAAGCCGTGGCAGATCGGCCAGGGGCCCCTTGCGGATATGGCTGGAAACGCTTATATTTGTTTCCGTAAGGTTCAACATATCCAAAACATACACTAGGGATAATACTCGTGAAATAAGAACGCCGACTCTGTTCTTCGTGTATCCCCCCCTTTGAGAAGAATAGGAAAAAACTCTTTTATTAACTCAAATTTTACTCCCATGATTATCCTGTGTGTCCTTTTACTTATTCTCCTACTCTTTAATTCAGATTTGCTCAAAGAAGCATTCTAAGCGTGTAAAACAGCAAACGATATAAAGGCTTTCTGTCCGTTCCTGTAGACAGAAAGCCTTTTTGTTTTTCCGGTTCTGCTGAGGGGTGCGCTGTTGAACGGTTGTTGCCCGTCCTTTAATTACTTCACCGCTTCATACAGGCGGGTGGCCTCTTCCTGGCTCATTGCACTGGCCATACCCTGTGAAAAGATAATCTCCTTATCGCCCTGCAGCAAGATGTGGCGGAAGCCATAGTTGAGGGTATTGCTGTCAATCTGCATCTCGTAGATAAAGCCATCTTCGGCCTCCTGCACGATTTTGGAAAAATAGCGGTTGCCTTTTACGCTGGCAAGCGCTTCTGCCTTCGCTTTGGCAATATCGCTGCTGTTGGTGGTAGAAGCGATGATCTGCAAGTCATAACCCTCTGCTCCGCGCACTGTGATATCCTGCATCAGGCCATCACCCATGCTGGAGCTTTTTACATTTGTGCTGTCGGGCGCCATAATAGTGACAGGCAGGCCGTAGGGCAGCAGGTCCAGCTCTTTGTAGTCAGACTGCGGTTCGCTCTGGCAGCCAGCAAATAAAGCCCCCGCCAGCAGAAAGAAGAAAAACTGCTTCATAATGTTCATTGCTATGGTTTTGCGCAAATAAAGGAATTTGGATTTAAAATATTGCGCCACCGCTTTGATAAGCGCCGGTAAATGCTCATTTTCGGGCTTTTGCACGCAGGCAGCAGGGATTTTTTACCACAAAAATGCGTTAACTTTGCCCAAAAGCCGGGCAAAACGATACTATGATCCAAAGTCTTCAGATCCGCAACTACGCCATCATTGAAGAGCTGTCTATCCACTTCTCTGAGGGGCTCACCATTATCACCGGTGAGACGGGGGCCGGTAAGTCCATCCTGCTGGGCGCCCTGGGCCTCATTATGGGCCGCCGTGCTGACATCAAGTCGCTGTACAATCTTGAAAACAAATGCACGATTGAGGCGCAGTTTGATGTTTCCATGTACCAGCTTCGGGAATTTTTTGAAGCACAGGACCTGGACTACGACGACCACCTGGTCATCCGCCGGGAGATTACGCCTTCCGGCAAATCCCGGGCTTTTGTCAATGACACCCCTACTACGCTGGGTGTACTGCAGGAGCTGAGTTCCTCTTTGATTGACCTGCACCAGCAGTTCGATAATCTCGATATCCACAAAGTGTCTTTCCAGCTCCGGCTGCTGGACGCCCTGGCCGAGAACCGCCCGCTGCTGCAAGCCTACCAAACGGAGTACCGGCAGTACCAGCAGCGGCGTAAGCGCCTGGAAGACCTCAAAGCCCGGAATGAGAGCGCCAGCAAGGAAGTTGATTTCCTGACCTTCCAGCTGGAAGAGTTCAACACAGCCGAGCTCGTCGATGGAGAGCAGGAAGAACTGGAGGAGGAACTGCGGCGCCTGACCAATGCGGAAGATATCAAGCGGGTGCTGGCTGGTGCGTTTCAGCAGTTGAGCGAAAGCGAAGTGTCTACCATCAGTCAGCTGGAAGAAATCCTGCAGGCGGTCAAGAGTATTAAGAGTTTTGACTCCCGGCTGGAAAGTATGCACAGCCGCTTCGACGGAATCGTGGAAGAACTGCGGGACCTTTCCCAGGAATTTGAAACCATTGCTGAAGAAACCGAGCACGACCCGGAGCGGACGATGGAGGTGCAGGAACGCCTGGATATGATCTACCGCCTGCAGAGCAAGCATCAGGTAGCTTCCATCAAAGAGTTGCTGGCCATACAGGAAGAGCTGCAGCAGCAGCTGGATAGCATCGGCGATCTTAGCAAAGAGATAGAAAGCCTGGAGCGGGCTACCGCTGAGCAGCAGGCCGAGCTGCGGGAAAAGGCAGAAGAACTAAGCATCCGCCGCCACGGAGTGGTAGGCGGGTTTGAAAATAAAGTAGAAGCCATGCTGGCGCAGCTGTCGATGGCGCACGCTAAAATGAAGGTCGACATCAACCGGCTGGAAGCCCTCGGGCCTACCGGTTACGATGAGGTCAACTTCCTGTTTGCGGCCAACAAAGGCGGGCGCCTGCAGCTCATCAAGGACGTGGCTTCGGGCGGCGAGCTTTCGCGGCTCACCCTGGTGGTCAAATCGCTGGTAGCGAGCGCTATCCCGTTGCCTACCTTGATCTTTGACGAAATTGATACCGGCATCTCCGGTGATGTGGCGCTCAAGATGGGTAATATCCTCAGGGAGCTGAGCTCGGAGCATCAGGTGGTTTCCATCACCCACTCTCCGCAGATTGCCTCCAAGGCCAACGCCCACTACTTCGTTTACAAAAAAGAAAAGGAAGACCGCACCGTCACGGAGGTCCGGCAACTGGAGATGGATGGCAGGGTATACGCTATTGCCACTATGCTCAGCCAGGACCCGCCGAGCGAGTCTGCCATCAGTAACGCGAAAGAGTTGCTAAAACACACATAACAGATTATCATGAGTAACAACTTACTAGCAGGAAAGCGCGGCATCATCTTCGGTGCCCTGGATGAAAAATCAATTGCCTGGAAAGTAGCGGAGCGCTGCGTGGAAGAAGGCGCTATGATAACCCTCACCAACGCACCCGTAGCGCTGCGTATGGGAGAAATACAGAAGCTGGGCAAAAAACTCAATGCAGAAGTTATCCCGGCGGATGCGACAAGCGAAGAGGATCTGGAAAAACTGATCGGCGAGTCTATGGAGATTCTGGGCGGCAAGCTCGACTTTGTGCTGCACGCCATCGGCATGTCCCTCAATGTGCGGAAAAAGAAAGCTTACACCGATCTGAAATACGAGTGGATGCAGAAAACCTTTGATATTTCTGCCATCTCTTTTCATAAGCTGATGCAGCAGCTCTACAAGCAGGATGCAATGAACGAATGGGGCTCCATCCTCGCTCTGAGCTACATCGCTGCCCAGCGCTCTTTCCCAGATTACAGCGAAATGGCGGAATCTAAGGCGCTGCTTGAATCCTTTGCCCGCAGCTTTGGATACCATTTTGCCGAAAAGGCGAAGGTACGGGTCAACACGATCTCTCAGTCGCCCACCGTTACTACGGCCGGCAGTGGCGTGAAAGGCTTTGATGAGTTTTTTGGCTACGCCGACAAGATGTCCCCGCTGGGCAACGCTTCTGCGGAGGCTTGCGCGGACTACTGCGTGACGATGTTCTCCGACCTCACCCGCATGGTGACGATGCAGAACCTGTTCCACGATGGTGGGTTCTCCAGCATGGGTATGAGCCCGCGCCTGCTGGAGGACTAAATCTCCAAGGCCGGAAAATGAAGCAGGGGAGGGCCGCTTTGGTAAGCTGCTTTCCCCTGTTGCGTTTTTGACAAGCTGCTTTCAAACGGGCCAAAACAAAATTTCGGTCCATACCATCTATATTATGGTGGCGTTGCTATAAATCGGGCAAAAGTCTTACATTTGTTGACATTTTTAGCAGCCAACAAACTCTTTGGGATTCAGAAAGCTGTTTCCTGCTGAAAAATTATAAGAACAAATAAAATTCATCTGCTATGCCATTCGATCTCGATATGATCAAGGCAGTTTATGACGCACTGCCTGAGCGAGTGGAGGAAGCGAAAAAGGCGCTCGGCCGGCCGCTTACCCTCACTGAAAAAATTCTCTACACCCACCTTCATCCAGAATCTCCTCTTCAGAACTATTCCCGCGGTAAAGACTACGTTTTCTTTGCACCGGACCGCGTTGCCATGCAGGATGCTACGGCACAAATGGCTCTGCTGCAGTTCATGATGGCGGGCCGCGATAAAGTTGCGGTACCTTCCACGGTGCACTGTGACCACCTGATTCAGGCCGAAGAAGGTGCGGAGCAGGATTTGGCGAAAGCCAATGACGTGAACAAGGAGGTTTACGATTTTCTGTCTTCCGTATCCAATAAATACGGCATCGGCTTCTGGAAACCGGGAGCAGGCATTATTCACCAGATCGTACTCGAAAATTACGCCTTCCCCGGCGGTATGATGATCGGTACGGACTCTCACACTCCAAATGCCGGCGGCCTGGGTATGGTCGCTATTGGCGTAGGTGGTGCAGATGCGGTGGACGTAATGGCTGGCATGCCCTGGGAGCTGAAGATGCCGAAAGTAATCGGTGTAAAGCTGACCGGCAAAATGAGCGGCTGGACCTCTGCCAAAGACGTTATCCTGAAAGTAGCCGGTATCCTTACGGTAAAAGGGGGGACGGGCGCTATCGTGGAGTACTTCGGCGAAGGCGCGGAGTCACTGTCCTGTACCGGAAAAGGCACCATCTGCAACATGGGTGCAGAAATCGGCGCCACCACTTCTACCTTCGGTTACGATGAGGCAATGGGCCGTTACCTGCGTGCTACAGAGCGTGCTGATGTGGCTGACCTGGCCGATAAAGTGAAGGAACACCTGACAGGCGATGCAGAGTGCTACGCCGATCCGGAAAAATACTTCGATCAGGTGATCGAAATTAACCTGTCTGAGCTGGAGCCGCACATCAACGGCCCGTACACGCCGGACCTGGCCTGGCCGATTTCCAAATTCGCACAGGCAGTTAAGGAAAACAATTACCCGCAGAAGCTCGAGGTGGGGCTGATTGGCTCTTGCACCAACTCTTCCTACGAAGACCTCGACCGGGCTGCTTCTCTGGCTCGCCAGGCAGTAGCGAAGAAACTGAAAGTAAAGTCAGAATTCACGGTAACGCCGGGCTCTGAGCAAATCCGCTTTACGGTAGACCGCGACGGGCAGCTGGACGACTTTGAGCAAATGGGCGGCGTGGTGCTGGCTAATGCCTGCGGCCCTTGTATCGGGCAGTGGGCGCGCCATACGGACGACCCCAACCGGGCAAACTCCATCATCACTTCCTTCAACCGTAACTTCTCCAAGCGTAATGACGGCAACCCGCAGACCCGCTCCTTCGTGGCGTCTCCGGAGATCGTAACCGCTATGGCGATTGCCGGTGACCTGACCTTCAACCCGCTGACGGACACGCTGACCAATGAGGACGGCGAAGAGGTGAAGCTGGACCCGCCGACTGGTGTGGAGCTGCCGGCAAAAGGCTTTGATGTGGAAGATGCCGGCTTTAACCCGCCTGCTTCTGATGGCAGCGGCATTGAAGTAAAAGTAGCACCGGACTCTGACCGCCTGCAACTGCTTACTCCTTTCACGCCTATCACACAGGAGGAACTGACAGGCATGCGCCTGCTCATCAAAGCCAAGGGCAAATGTACTACTGACCACATCTCTATGGCAGGCCCGTGGCTGAAGTACCGTGGCCACCTGGACAATATCTCCAACAACTGTTTCATTGGCGCGGTGAACTACTTCAACGACGAGATGAACAAAGTTGCCAACTACGTGGATAACGAAGACAAGGCAGAATACCTGCCGGTACCGGACTCTGCACGGAAGTACAAGGCTGCCGGCATCAGCACCGTCGTATTCGGTGAGGATAACTACGGAGAGGGCTCTTCCCGCGAGCACGCTGCAATGGAACCGCGCCACCTGGGCGTAAAGGCGGTGATCGTGAAATCCTTTGCCCGTATTCACGAGACCAACCTGAAGAAGCAGGGTATGCTGGCGCTGACCTTCGTCAACCCGGAAGACTACGAGCTCATCCGTCAGGACGACAAAGTGGATATTTTAGGCTTCGACGAGATGGCTCCCGATAAGAACCTGACCGTGAAGCTGAACCACAAAGATGGCTCTACAGATGAATTCGAGGTTGCCCACACCTACAATCAGGCTCAGATTGACTGGGTAGGTGCCGGCTCCGCACTGAATAAAATCCGTCAGGAACTGGCGGCCTAAGGCATTCAGCCTTCGGTGAAAAACTTAAGGCCAGCCTGGTTTTCCGGGCTGGCCTTTTTGTGTGTGCTCCTGCCTAAGACTATGTTTGGAGCTTGCTCCTATTGCAAACCAAGGACTTATGAACCTGGCGTCATCTTTTTTAGCTTATT
>CAJXXJ010000200.1 GCA_913062745.1 uncultured Phaeodactylibacter sp. | reverse complement strand
CTTCAGACTGCCCGGCATTAGCATCGCCGGTGCACTGTGGCAGCAGTAGGGTAGCGGTGGCCGTAAACAGTACGGCAGTCAGCACTTGAGAAAAAAGAGGGTTAAACTTCATTTTGCTTTGTTTTTAATTGGTGATCGGACCCTTCAATTTACCAACTGTTTGTCGGCTAAGCAAAAAAGCCGGTATAGATTTTAGGAAAATGCGCTGGAAACTTTAACGGTTTGGTAAGGGGTTTTTCGGTGAGAAATCCAGACTTTTGAACGGTGATGACTAATAAGCGCTTAACCCTATTATTGCTATGAACCCATCTTCTTACCCGGCCGGGCAGGCACCTGCTCCTTTCAGTTGTACCTATTCTCCTAATGTACCCGAACTGCTGCAAAAGCTGCGGTGCACGATCGCGCTGAGCACTTATCAGGCAGGGAAAGTAGTGTTGTTAAGTTCGCTGGACGGCGAAAAACTGGTACAGTTGCCACGCAGCTTTGACAAGCCGATGGGGATTGCGCTGCGCGGGGGGCACCTGGCGGTTGCCCCCCGCCACGAGGTACAGGTGCTGGTCAATTCTCCGGGCCTGGCGGCCCATTACCCGGCCAAGCCCAATACTTGCGATGCCTGGTTCATGCCCCGCGCCACCTACTACACCGGGCAGGGGGATATCCATGGCCTGGAATGGGGTACGGAAGGCCTGTACGCCGTCAATACCTCTTTTTCCTGCATCTGCCGCATCGACGAGCACTACAGCTTTACGCCCGTATGGCAACCGCCGTTCATCAGCGAGCTGGCCCATCAGGACCGTTGCCACCTGAACGGTATGGCGATGGAAAACGGGCAGCCCCGTTACGCCACGGCTTTCAATGACGGGGACAGCCCGCGCAGCTGGCGCGAAAAAATTACAGAGACCGGGCTGCTGATCGATATCGCGAGTGGCGAGCAGATTGCCCGGAGCCTGCCGATGCCGCACTCTCCGCGCCTGTACGACGGGCAGCTCTATCTGCTGCTGTCGGCTACCGGCGAGCTGGTGCGCGTGGATACCGATACCGGAACATACGATGTGGTAGCCAGCCTGGGCGGCTTCGTCCGCGGCCTGGGGCGCTGTGGCGACTATGCATTCGTAGGCTTGTCCCGCTTACGCGAAAACTCCAGCACCTTCGCCAAGCTGCCGATGTCGCATCAGGCCAAGCTTGCGGGGATCACGATCGTACACCTGCCTACCGGAGCGGTAGCCGGGCACATCCGCTACCAGGCCTCTGTGGATGAAATCTACGATGTGCGCCTGCTGCCCGGGCTGCAGCGGCCCAATCTGTTGAATACACAAAAAGAGATCTACCGGATGGGCTTGTCCATACCCGGAAAGACGTACTGGGCTAAGCCTCCGCAGCAAAGCTGAGGCCGCCCGATTAATCACCTTAACTTTTAAGCTATGAAGTATCAACATTTACCCATTGCTGCTACGCGCCGCCGCCTGCTGGCGCTCACCGGCTACCTTAAACGCCTGCTCTCCGAAGGCCGCTTCCAGCAGCTGGAAGCCGGCGAGCAGCAGGACCTACTGATGCGTATCCGTACCCTGGCCAGCCGGCTCAGCCGGGTAGTGCCCCGCAGACGACTGCGGCAGGCGCTGGGCGTGCTGGCGCTGGCCGCTACGGCTACCTACGGCCGGGCGCAGGAGTTTGCGCCGGGAGTATTAAACCCGTTTGGAATGAGCCCGGTCCTTGAATTGGAATTGGCTTTTCCGCAGTTGGTCGATATCGACGCAGACGGTGATTTTGACCTGCTTTCGAGGTCCTATGGTTTAGCGCTTGGTTTCCAGGAAAATATCGGTACGCCAGAGTCGCCCCAATACGGGCCTTTGCAGAATGATGCATTCGGAGTGGACAATTTGGGGGACGCCAGTACTATAACATTTGGAGATTTGGATGCAGATGGAGATATGGACTTGCTGGTAGGCCAGTACGACATTAACGAGCCTGGCGATGTTGAGTTTTTATACTTTGAAAATACCGGCACGCCCACCGAGCCTGCCTTCGGCCCTGCTACCGCAGAACCCTTCGGGCTGGGTAACGAAGGCGTTGAGGTGACTATACCTTTTTTAGCAGACCTGGACGGCGACGGCGACCTCGACATACTCATGGGCACTTATGATTATGGTGGGTATACCGTGGAGGTGCGGTTTATTGAGAATATCGGTACTTCATCAGCCCCGGCATTTGCGCAGGGGGCCTCTTCGCCATTCGGCTTAGATGCCATCCCGAGTTCCTACGCGATTGTTCCTGTGCTGGCAGACCTGGACGAAGACGGAGACCTCGATTTAATCCTGGGGGGAGCGAATTATGTTGAGGAGAATGAAGACAACTACAGAGCGGTAATCGACTACTTTGAAAATGTGGGAGATGCCCAAAACCCGGCCTTTGCAGCGCCTGTTTCTGAGCCCTTTGGTTTGCAAATGCCAAACCTGACCTACCTGGCAATCCCTACCGCCGCCGACCTGGATAATGATGGCGATATCGATTTGCTGGCTGCTACCTACATTTACATCGAAGCATATGAATACGGAGAATCTAACTTCGTCTACTTCGAAAACACCGTCATCAATTCAGCCACCGAACCGGCTCCGGAAGAACTGGCTTTCACCCTCTTTCCAACCGTCACCACCGATGAGCTCCACTGGCAGCTCCCGGCCGGCACCGTGGCGGATCATCTGCGCCTGCAAGTCTTTAACGCCAATGGCCAAACCGTCCGCGAGCAGCCGTTGCAGGCAGAGGGCGGCACTTTCTCCGTACGGCAGTTGCCCGCCGGGCTGTACCACGTCCGCTTATCGGATGAGCGGGGGGCGCTGCTGGGTGTGCAGCGGTTTGTGCGTCAGTAGTAGAATCGTATAAAGGCACAGCCCCGGGCAGGAGCCTTCTGCCCGGGGCTATTTGGAAAAAGTAAGGAGCACCCCTTTTTCTGCCGTTTTTTCGTGGAAAATAGATGGAATGTTTTGAAGTTTTTTTTAGATTGGCACAAATACATTTTTCAATTGTAGATTAGACAAAGAGTGATCTATTGATCAACAGGCGCTCTGAACTCTTCTCTTCTGTAAAATTTCTTTTCTATGAGGTACATCATTGCCATTCTGGGCGGTACCCTGCTTCTTTTCTCCTCCTGTCGGAAAGAGGATGAAGTGAATGTCGTATCTGCCGAAAAACCCTATTCGAGTTTAACGTTAAATGAAGATGCCGCCGTTCGCTTGAGTTATGACATGGTCACGGCTACCTTCATGTTGCCGGAAAACCCCGCGGATACCAGCAACCTGACTCTGGAAGAAAAAGTCCTGGCCACGCCGGTATACAGCGGTGAACAGGTCAATCAGCTGATATATAAAAACGGAACCATCGACGCCGATATACAAATGATGGAAGATGAAGCACTTCCCGAATACCCCGTTAATACGATAGGGGGAGAGCGCGCCTTTTCTATGCCGGAAGAAGAGAAGATTCACCGGATTGAAGTGCGGGGAGGAACCGCACACTGCTATAATTCGAGTGGCGAGGTGGTCGGCATCGGGCAGAGCAACTCCGGTAACGTGGTTTATTTACAAACCGCTGTGCAGTATTTAGCTGATGATGGCCTTCTGAGTGATCAGTCTTTCGATCTAGTGCTACAGGGCTTAAAGCAAGCCGGCTTTACGATTGAAGACGATGAGCAGCACGCCCATATCGCCAAGTGGACGCACAACCGGGCGGATGGCGGGAAGCGGATTCTTTACATCGATAAACAGCTTCAGAAGATCACGATGCGGTTAAACGTATCGGCTACCGGAGCGGTTGAAACGATTTCCCAATACGCATTCAAGGCGTCAGCCGACGGGAAAATGCTGCCGGCCGTTCATCGCTTCATTACTTACTTCGACTCGCCTTTCAGCGAAACCCGCATGACCATCCGTAAAGTGTCAAGCTTTAAAAATTTTGAAATCGAGAAAAACCTTTAATGGTATGGACAAAAGAATAAATAAACGAGGGTTAGTTATAATTATCGCTTGTGGGCTCTTTTGCCTGTCCGCATCCCTGCACGCGCAAACCCGCAATACAATCTGGCTGGACGGGCTGCAGACTACTTCGCTGGGTTGGAAGCCCAATCGGTATTCCAACCTTAAACTTTATGATTTTGAGGATTTAGTTTCGACAAATCTGGATTTTAACGCCGGCTATGACCCCTGGCTGGGAGTGGAAGGTGCTTCTAACTATTTAAAACCCATTGTGGAAGGCCGGGAGAATGTACTGGGTATTGCCCACGATTACGGGGGGCTCGTACTGCGCCATCTGGCTAATAACGATGATGATGAAATTACCGCCATGATACTGAATGGAGTGCCCAATCAGGGGTCGTCAGCTATCCAAATGGCTATTGGGCAAAATGCCGACGATGGGGACTCGCGTATGCAAATCATAATTGATAAAGTCAATGATATTAAAGGCGATGAAGGCTGTGAAGATTGCAATATCGTGGGGAATTTTGAAAGGTGGATTGATGAAATAGCTCATCCGAATAACCGCGCTGTTTTTGAAGATATGGCACCTGGTGTGATGATCAATAATTTAAATGCCAATCCCCCGGACATTCCCTACGCCATCATTTGGGGGAGTGTAGATACATACAACAGTGAGCAATCCATTGTAAATTTAATGGATTCCCGTGGTTCCATAACGGGGTTTGACAACTCCCTGGCGAATTGTGTCGCAGGAAAACTTAGAGAACAACAGAAAAAAATTGAGGATGACAAGATTGTCAGGAATGTCAATGTGGTTTTGGGCCTATTCGGAAGCGTACTGGACTTCGCTTCGAGCCTAATCTCGGGCAATGTCTTTGGAAATCCCGAAGACGACGAGAATAATTTCGATACAGGTGGCTTCCTTGGAGCTATTGGATCCTTTGCGAATGATATAAAAAGTACTATTGTTGATTACCTGGATACTAACAGCGAGTTAGACCAGCGGCTTGCTTCGCTTATGCGGTGCGAGACGGCTAATCAAATGCTGGAAGTACACTATGAGCTTGCGATGATGGATGCCGGGCAGGTTGAGGTTGAACTGGTGGATGAGAATTTAGCCGGCAATCTTCAGCACTGTGAGCAGTACTGTTGGGAGCAGTTTGAAGGAAGTATTCCGAATCACGCGGCTTATGGCGCATGTATTCAGGATTGCCTGGAAAATAATCCTGCTCCACCAATACTGGGGTTTGTCACTCCTAGGCATGATTTATTATTAACTGAAATGGAGCAAAAGCTACCGGGGCAAACAGGCGAGCCCTTTCACCTATTCAATCATAACCACTTCCAGGAATCCCGGGACCGCCCAGGGACCAATATGACTGACCTGGATTACGCATTGGAGGAGCTTTTCAGCGGGAGCGTAAGCCCAGCCTTTGAAATCCCCAAGCAGTAAATGAAATTTACCTTTTACAACAGCAGCAGCCTGCATTATGGCGTTTACAGCGGGCTGTTGCTCCTTTTGAGCCTGTCAGCTTGTCAGAACGAAAGCAGTGAGCCATTCCAATACTGGACGTTACCGTACGCAGGGGAGTATGTATTTTACCCACTTGCCTGGCAAGAGCTTATTATTTTACCAGCCTCCTGTGGCGGAGCGCCCTGCCTCAAAGCGGTACGTCGGCAGGACGGAGAAGAGGTATGGCGCCTTCAAAATGACATGCTGCAGGATATTTTTTACAATACCCAACCCCACATCAGCGGGGAGTTACTGCTGATGAGCTCCGGTAGGCATTTAGTGGCCGTCTCCCTGATGTCGGGAACAATAATCTGGACAGACACTCATCAGTCCGTCGGTGACCCCTACCTTACCGCTACGGACGAACAGGCCTTCCGAACTTATCCAGCCATCGGTCAGGGTGGTTTTGAGGTGTATCAGTTTCAGCTCAGCAATGGGCAGAAAGAACGCATTCAGTACATTCCGGTCAGGAATACGGGCAGCGCCTCAGCCCGGCCACCCACCCCCATCCGTTTATCGGACAGCTTGATTCTGGTCAGCCCGGTTGTTGATTATCTGCTGCGGGAAGGGACGCACAGCTATCTCATGGCCTGGTGGAAGAGCCGGCCTACGGAGCACCATACGCAGCAAGCATACCCTGATAACGCTATGGGCTACGGGGCCACGCTGCCATTGATGGCGGTGGGTCAGCGTATTTACGGCGTAGCCCATGATGAGGTAATCTGTTATGACCCGGTAAGCAATGTGGAAATATGGAGGGTCCGGTTACCCCGGGGGCTATTAACTTCCCGCCTGAGCTACTACGATGGGCATCTCTATATCGCCAGTGAAGATGCCGTTCTGCATGTGCTGGATGCAGTTACCGGAGCGATGGCATGGGAGGTGGAGATTGCGGGTACCCCCAGCCGGGTGTTCCATACCAAGGACGATATCTTTTTGATTGGCGGTTCAGATCGCTTGCTTTATCAGATCAGCAGAAGCCGGCAACAGAAAGCCGCGCTGTACCAGGGCCCAAAGGCTAAACCGCTTGTACCGGTAGCGCACATCTCGGAGCACCAGGCCTTGCTAAGCGATGGAGAGCTTTGGCACAGCATTCCGCTCAACGTCCTGGCAGACAGTTTACCGGTGTACAAAAAGTTTTCCATTCAATGACTGGATTTTGCTAGTAAACCGTGTATTGAGTTAGTGAGTATTTTGAACGAGGGTATTTTTGCCTCAATCAAAGCGCTGCGGAGCCTCGCCCCGATAACTTATCGGGGAAGCTACGAAGGCGAGCACCTGCCTGCGTGTCGAATACTTCGGCAGGCAGGCGCAACGAAGAGTGAGGCAAAAAGAGCCCTTCAAAATGCTTGAAAAATTATTACACAGTGTGGGCGCAAACCAAATTGTCGCTTTGGAACTTTTGTGATAGTTTACATGGTCCAGGATTAACGTGCGACTTCTCCGAAGTCGGC
>CAJXXJ010000199.1 GCA_913062745.1 uncultured Phaeodactylibacter sp. | reverse complement strand
CCGTGATTACAGGCACGCACGCCTCCTCATTTGTCCGCATCGCTACTTCTGCACTGCTTTCCGCCCAACTCCACCACAGGCTGCTTTGTTTCTTAGGCGAACCAAACCAAGCCCGTATGAGCAATCTCCTTTCCCCTTTGCTGATTTTCTGCTTTGCCCTGATCAGCTTTTCCTGCGCCGAACCTGCCGGTAAAGAGCATACAACTGAAAATGACATAAAACCAACCGCAGTTGTTCCAGACGATCCGGCGCCGGCCCCTCTTCCCCAAACGGACACCCCAACCGCTGATCCGGCCCCCAAACCGCCCTTGCCGGAAAAAAAATCCGTCGGACAAGCGACAAAAACTAAAAATGCCGCTCAAACAACTGTAACGAAAGCGCCAGAGCCGGAGGTCGCGCACGCAGCCGGGCCGCCCAGCCATGAAATATGGGATGAGCTACTGCGCAAATACGTCGGCGATTCCGGAGGGGTTGACTACCAGGGGTTGCAATCTGAACGGGACCAACTTTCGCGCTACCTTGACGCCCTTTCGGAAAACCCGCCTTCCGATACCTGGAGCCGGGACGAGCGGCTCGCCTACTGGATCAATGCCTATAATGCATTCACCGTGGAGCTCATTCTGCAGCACTACCCCGTCAACAGCATTCGGGATATATACGGTGGCAAACCCTGGGACCAAAAATGGATTCAGATTGGAGGGCAGCAATACTCCCTGAACAACATAGAACACGACATCATCCGGCAGGAATTCGAAGAGCCCCGCATCCACTTCGCAGTCAACTGCGCCGCCCGCTCCTGCCCGCCCCTGGCATCACAGGCCTTTACCGCCGGCCGCCTGGAAAAGATGCTAACAAGGCTTACCCGTGACTTCCTCAACGACCCTCGCTACAACAAAATCTCTGCGGACAAAGCCCGGATTTCCAAAATTTTCGACTGGTATCAGTCTGATTTTGGCGATATAAATCGGTATTTACAACAGTACTTCCCGGATCAAATCACCGATGAAACTCCGGTTGCGTACCTGGAATACGACTGGGCACTCAATAAAAAATAAGGCCAAAACCGGCAGCATCCGGAGCTAACATTGTGACGCCTCCGGATGCTTTTGTACTTTTATACACTATCCCCTGCTTTTCCTACTCCGGACTCCCTCCAAAGAATACTTTAGCAAACAAACTATTCGCAAGACAATGGACTACTAATTGGCAATTAGACCTTAATTGTATATTTTGCAGTCGGAAACAATCAACGTACCGCATTCCCCATAAGGCCAGCAAAATGCTGTTGCGGCAGCACGACACAAGAACCCAGGTATATAAAGGCGAAAACACCCCAAACCCGAAAAGCAGTCTCTTTCGGGCTTTTTTCGATTGTAACTGCCTGATATACAGAGCGGCACCAAAAATGTATTATGGAGAAAATTTCTACACGTACTGCACGACTCGCAGCTTTGTCCTGCTTGCTAATTGCCCTGAACTCACTGAATGCACAATGGATGCCTTTTGACAAGACGCCGGAGGCGAATCTCCTCACGGCATCCGAGGCGCTGGGTATTCCACTTAACACCTACGCTGCGCCGCCTGCGCCGGAATCCGTGACTAAGATCAACGGTTGCGCATGTACGGCAACGAGCCCTTCGGGTACAGTCAATATCGGGACCTTCTCCGGCGGGCTGGCCCCAAACGGCGATGTCATCACAGCCGAACAGTTCTTCGACTATGACAACGCTATCCCTTTTAGTTCCAATACGGGCTTCGAGGTTGCCAACAACCTGACCCTTATGCTCTATGAGGACGCTAACTGCGTAGTCAGCCTGCTCATTTTTGTGGATGCACCAAACGATACACAGGGCGGCAGCGGAACCCTTTCGATCTCCGGCCTGACCCAATACGGAGGCGTGATCAGCAACGACGATGGCGAGCTCGTCGACAACGGCGGCACCATCAATGGCAACTTCGACTGGCCCGCAGAATACAACGACGGCGGCATTGTCACCGACATCGGCTGTGGGCAGAGCTTTGTCATCACCACCAACCTGAGCAATATTAACGGTGCTTCCTTCGTGAGCGGTACCGGCGCGTTCCCTAACACCACCACGCTTAGCGATTTGTCTGAGATCACCATATCCTGCGATGCCAGCGACGGCACCTGCTGCCCGGAAGACTTCGCCATCATGGGCCAGGCCTTCAACGCCAGCTGCCCGAACTCCCCGGATGGTGCCTATCAGGGTTCCATCAACAACGGCGTGCCTCCCTACCTGCTGCAGGTCGTGGATGAAGACGGCAACATAGTCGCTACCGCTACCGAAAATGATGATAACTTCCAGTTCAATGGCTTGCCGGCCGGCAACTATACCATACTCATTATTGACTCCAACGGCGAGCTGCTCAATGGCTGCGAAGGGGAAGACACCTTCACCATCGATGCGGCTAATGATGCGCCTTTGGCTTTCCCTCCTCCTCCCATCGAAGCATGCTCCGATCTTCTCGGAAATGTGAGTGTAGACCTGACCGTTTGGAATGAGCTGATCACAGGTGGAGTGGCCGGGTCTACTGTGTTGTTCTTTGAGGATGAGTTTCTGACTATGCCGATTCCCTTTCCGGAAAACTACATGTTTACCTCCCTTATCTCTCCGGTTTTGGTCTACGCAGTGGTAGATGACGGCACTTGTCTCTCTGATCCCGTTGAGATCCAATTGGATATCACTCAAGAACCTTTCGCTGCCTCCAATACAGTCTACACTGCTTGTGATGAGGGTAGTGGAACTGCTAGCTTCAACCTGAATGAGGATATTGAAGACATCAGTGGTGGCCTTGATGCCAGTAACGCTAACTGGTTTGAAGACCCCATGGGCAATACAGAGATTACTGATCCTGAAAATTACGTGAGCGGAGATGGAACTGTTTATTTACAGCTGCAGCAAGGTAACTGTACCAGCGACATCACCCCTATCGGCCTCGACGTCATCCCCGCCCCTGAGGGGAATACCCAAACGCTGAACGAATGCGCCGATCCAGACGGCACCGCCTCCTTTAACTTGTCCGCAGTTGCCGACAGCATCTATATAGGAGACGGTGACCTGGCCTTCTGGCAGGATTCCATGCAGGTGGATTCCATTGACAACCCAATGAATTACCAAAGCCCCAGCGATACCGTCTACGCATTTATCACCGAAGAAGGATGTGTTTCCAACCCGGTCCCGGTCATTCTGAACGCAATCATCGTGGATCCGGGGCCCACCGATACGATCCGTCTGTGCGATGACGGCATGGGCATGGCTGTTTTTGACCTGACCCTGATCGAGCCGGCACTGCTGGGCAGCAATGACTCCCTGCGCTGGTACACCGATGCCGCAGGCACCACCCTCGTACCGGATCCTGCGGCTTACCCAAGCGGCACCGCGCCGGTATTCTACAGCCTCTTCCTTGACGGTTGTGAGTCGATGACCACTGAGGTCATGCTCATCCCATTACCGAGCCCCCTGGTACAGCCCGATACGCTGACCGCCTGCGATGACGGAAGCGGCAACGGCATTTTTGACCTAACGGCGGCTGATATTATTACCAACGGCGTGGGCACCGTTAACTGGTACGAAGACGCGGCGCTCAGTACACCCATTACCGATACCAATGGCTATGTTTCCGGCGCCGGCACCATCTACGCGCAGGCCGCACAGGACACCTGCCTCAGCGCCGTAGTGGAAGTGGAGCTGGTGGTCACTACCGTGGATGTAGCCGACAGCGCAGCCCTGGAAGAATGCGGCGCGCAGGACGGAACGGCCGTATTTGACCTCACTTCCGTGGAAGGAGATATCTACAGCGGCCCCGGCACCGTAAGCTGGGCGCTCAACCCGGACCAAAGCGGCCCGATTGCCGACCCGGCCAACTATACGAGCCCGACCAATACGGTATTTGCGTTCGCTACCGAAGACTCCTGTACTTCTGTGCCGGTGCCCGTCAGCCTGACGGTCATCGTATCCACGCCCGGCGCGGACGACAGCATCGAGCAGTGTGACGACGGTGCAGGCAGCACCGTATTTGACCTCACCGCTATCGAAGGCGGGCTGATCGGTGGCGCTGATTCCCTAATCTGGTACGAGGACGCTATGGCTACTTTGCCCATCCCGGACCCAGGCATGGTGACAAGCAGCGGCTCCACCGTATACTACACCCTGTTTGTGCAGGGTTGTGAATCACCGGCTGCTGCGGTACAGCTTATTCCGCTTCCCACTCCGCTGGTGGAAACGGATACGCTCGCCACTTGTGATGAAGGCGCAGGCCAAGGCCTGTTTGACCTAACCGAGGCAGACTTGATCACAAACGGCGTAGGCACGCTCAGCTACTTTGAGGACGCCGGCGCCACACAACCCATCGCGGACCCGGCCAATTACATTTCAGGTGCGGGCACGGTCTACGCACAAGCCACCGAAGGCAGCTGTACATCAGATATCGTACCCATCGAGCTGGAGCTGATCGCTGCCGTGTCCGCGACCAGTGACTCGCTCAGCCTCTGCGGTGATGGTACGGGTATTGCAACTTTTGATTTGACTACCGCCGATGATGATATCCGCAGCGGTGGCGGCGGTATCGTCAACTGGTTTGAAGATGCGGCAGGCAGCACGCCTATCGCGGACCCGGAAAACTACACAACCGGCACCACTACCGTCTATGCTAATGTAACTGCCGGCAGCTGTGCCTCAGAAATTGTACCGGTCTTTTTGACCGTCCTCCCGCTGCCGATCGCCAACCCGGCTTCGCAGCAAGCCTGCGCGGACCCCGTCACCGGCGAGGGCACCTTCGACCTGACCGCGCTTGAGCCCACCGTTAGCGGCGGCGCGGGCACGGTGAGCTGGTTTGAGGATGATATGCTGACTACACCGATTGCCGACCCGGCTAACTTTGTATCTCTGGATACCATTGTTTACACGACGGTATTTGACGGCACCTGTACCTCCCTGCCCGGAGAGGCCACGCTTGAGGTGCTGCCCCTGCCGATGACGATGCCCGATACGCTGCGCAGCTGCGACAACGGCTCCGGCACGCCCGTCTTTGACCTGACGACCGCTAATGTGACTACCACGCCCGGCACTACCGTCAGCTGGTTTGAGAATGCCAACGGCACCGGCACCATCTTCGACCCGGCTAACTACCCCAGCACCGGCGGCGCGGTGTACGCTGTAGTGGACGATGGCAACTGTACCGCACCGCCCGTAGAGGTCGTGCTCGACGCCATCTTCGCGCTGTCGCCCGAGGCCGTCTGCGCGATTACCGCCAACGACTCCGTGGGCTTCAGCTGGCTCATGGTCGCGGACTCCTTCTCCGTCTCCTACAACATCAACGGCGGGCCGGAGGTCGGGCCGGAAATCGTGTTTGACACCACTTTCAGCGTAAGCATGCTCGCACAGGGCGACGTGGTCAATATCACCGTCACCGCCCTGGTAGACCCGCTGTGCACCGGCGGCATCACCAGCACCGCCACCTGCCTGGCGGATGTCTGCCAGCCGGTCAACTTCACCTACAACCTCGAAGATGAGTACTGCAGCGACGAAGGCAGCATCACCCTGTCGGCCACGCCGGCCGGCGGCACCTTCTCCGGCGACGGCGTCACGGGCAACACCCTCGACCTGTCCGGCCTGAGCGGCAGCTCCCTCGTCTTCTACGATTACTACGATGCAGCCACCGACTGCGACTACCGCGACAGCGTGGCCGTCGAAGTCTTTGACCCGCTGCCCGCAACTACAGTAAGCTGCGACGGCATCACCGTCAACGATATCACCTTCAACTGGCAGGATGTGGGCGCTACCAACTACCTCGTTATCACAGAGGTAGAGGGCGTAAGCGACACCATCGTCACCACCAGCTTGTCCACTACGGTCAGCGGCCTGTCCTCCGAGACCGACGTCACCATCACAGTGACGCCACAGGGCCCGCCGCCCTGCGGCAACGGCCCGGCTACTACCGAAACCTGCACCACCCTGCCCTGCCCGCCCCCGCCCATCGCCGGCGAGTTTGTGGCAGACGAATACTGCAGCGACACGAGCGGCGTGCAGCTGCCGGGCCTCTACCCCGGCGGCATCTACAGCGGCCCGGGCGTCAGCGGCAGTACCTTTGACCCCTCGGCTGCCGGCGCCGGCGAAGCCATCATCAGCTTCAGCTTTACCGACACGGCCAACGGCTGCGCCTACATCCTGGAAGATACGGCACAGATCATCGACCCGCTCACGCCTCCGGACATCAGCTGCGCCGGCGCGACGCCCAACAGCGTCACCTTCAGCTGGACGGGCGGCAACCCCGGCGGCTACCAGTACTACTATCAGGTAGCCGGCGAAGCGCCCACGCCCATTGTAAGCGGCCCGGAAACAGAACTCACGGTAGAAAATATCACCGACCTGCAGGAGGTCACCATCTACGTCTCTGCCCTGGGCGGCGCGCCCTGCGGCAACAGCCCGTTCGACAGCCTGCTGTGCACCTCTGCGCCCTGCCCGGATGTGCCCTTGTCCATCGACAACCTGCTGCCCGAGTACTGTACAGACGAGCCGGCATTCGCCCTGCAGGGCAGCCCGGCCGGCGGCACGTTCTCCGGGCCCGGCATCAGCGGCGATACCTTTGACCCGGCTGCTGCCGACACGAGCTTCGTAGAGATCATCTACGCCTACACCGACACGGCTACCGGCTGCAGCTACGTGGATACCTTCTCCACCACCCTGTTTACGCCGCTGCAGCAGCCTGTGGCCAGCTGCGGAGACGCCAGCCCGAGCGCTGCCAGCTTCAGCTGGACCAATGTGGGCGCAGACGACTACGCCATTTCCTGGACGATCGACGGGAGCCCGGCCGGCAGCGATGTGGTCACGGATACCAGCTACCAGATTACCGGGCTGCTGCCCGAGCAGGTAGTTGAAATGACCATCATCGCCCAGGGCCCGCCGCCCTGTGGCAACGCAGCCCCGGTGGCCATCAGCTGTGCAAGCACGCCCTGCCC
>CAJXXJ010000198.1 GCA_913062745.1 uncultured Phaeodactylibacter sp. | reverse complement strand
AGCATCTGGCCGCTGGCCAGCATGACCGCGAACAGGGTCAGGCCGGCCACCTGCCAGAGCCTCAATCCCCCGAAATCATCACTCATCGCCCCGATCTCCAGAATACCCCGCCTGGGCGAACAAGCCCCGGCGCCGGGGGCGGCGTCAAGCCCCGTCGGTTTCGGCGGCCAGGGGCCAGGTGACCCGAAACGTCGTGCCCCGGCCCAGGCCGTCGGAGGAAACGTCGATGGTCCCGCCATGGTGTTCGACGATCTTGCGGCAGATCGCCAGGCCGATGCCGGTGCCTTCCTTCGCTCTGGTAGTTGAATCGTCTGCCTGGTAAAAGCGGTCGAAAATATGCGGTAGCTGGCCCTCCGCAATACCCTGCCCGGTATCGGCAACTTCTATCTGCAAGTGATCGTCTGCCTCCTGTATTTTCACTTCAATCCGCCCGCCCGCCGGAGTAAACTTCACGGCATTGGACAGCAGGTTGGAGACGATAGCGGTCGTTTTCTCCGGGTCGTAGTCCATCGGCAACTGTGCCGGGCCCGCCTGCAGCTGCAAGTCTATACCATTGGCTTCTGCGTAACTGCCGAATGACTTTATCAGGTACCTCAAAAATGGCATGATGTCTCCGTGCACCTGATTGACCGGCAGCTTCTCGGACTCCAGTTTGCTCAGGTCCAGCATCTGATTGACCAGGCGAAGCAACTGAAAGCTGTACTGCCGGATTTTGGACAAGCCCTCCCCCAGCCAGCCCTGCGGGTCGCGGTTGATTTGATTCACCATCCCCAGAATGACGGAAAGCGGAGTACGGAATTCGTGGGTGATGTTGGAAAAGAAATTGGACTTCATGCGGTCGAGCGCGGCCAGCCGTTCGGCTTCGCGCTGCTCGTAGGCCAGTTGGGCCCGCAGGCGCTCCCGGTTAAGCTGGAAACGGTAAACCGCGTACAGCAAGCCCGTGAGGAGCAGTGCCCACAAGAGAAAGGCCCAAGCGGTCCGGTACCAGGGCGGCAGAATGGTGATATTCAGAAAAACGGGCTCCCCCTCCAAACCGTGCCGGTTCCAGCATTTGACTTTGAAGCGGTAGTCGCCGGGCGACAGGTTGGTATAGGTCGCCTCCCGGAGGTTGCCGGCCGGGCGCCAATCTGAATCAAAGCCTTCCAGCTGAAAGGCGTACTTGATCTCTTCCGGAGCAATATATTCCAAAGCTGCGTAACGAAGGCTAAATACATTTTGCCAGGGTTGCAGCGTAATATGGCGGGTAAAACCGACCGGCCTCTTCAGCACGCCGGTAGCGTCTCCCGGCTTTACCGGCTGATTGGCCAGCTGCAGGCTGCGGAGCCGCAGTTCAGGAACCCGGGCATCCACCACGCTGTCGGGGTGAAAGTAAACCAGGCCGTTGCCGAAGTAAAAATACAGCTGCCCTTCTTCATCCCGCAAGGCCTTTTTTCCGGAGAACCTTCCTTCGGATAAGCCATCGGCCTTTCCGTAACTGTAAAAAACACCCTGCTCCCGCTGATAACAACTCAGATGGCGCTGCGTGCTCACCCAAAGCTGGCCATCCTGGTCTTCCATCAGCCGGTAAATCTCACGAGCCGGCAAACCGTCTTTTTCACTAAAGAATTCGAAAGTATTACTTTGCGGGTCATAGCGGTTGAGGCCGCTACTGGTAGCCACCCAAAGATTGCCGTACCGGTCTTCGAGCAAGTCCCGTACGCCGTGATCGGAGCTCAGGCTACCCGGCTCCTCTTCGTCATAAGTATAGTAATCAAAGCAGTCTGCAGCCGGGTCATAACGCACAAGCCCTCCGGAATGGAACCCCACCCACACATTGCTGTCACGGGTGCAGTGCACTGCAATGGCGGTCCGTTCCGGCAAGCCTTCTTTCACCCGGAAATTAGTGAAGGTTTGGTCCTCGGGGTTAAAGCAGCTGAGGCCCGCCCAGCCCGCTATCCATATCCGGCCGTCCGCTGCCATATCCACCTCCTGCATATGATCATTGAAACAGGCATCCCGCCCCCGGCAGAAATAATCATATACCCGCTTTCCGGTGGTATCAAACTTCAGCACCGTAGTGCCAAACGGGTAGTGATACACCACCAGCCACAGGCCTGAACCGTCCGGGGGTTCCACAAATTTATACCCGGATACCTGCTTTGCCTTTTCCGGTGCAATGCCCTTGCCGCCGGCTTGCCAGGGCGGCAGCCGAAAGTCCTCCTCCTTCAGTAAGGGCCTGATCGGCTTCGCGGCATCAGGGTGTACAGGCTGCAGCCCGTATTGAGTATGAAAATAGACATCCCCCCTGAAGGAAACCAGCCGCTCGCTGTTCCCACCCGGGGCATGTGGCCAGGCATGCTCCGGCAAAGCCTGCTTTCGAAAAAGCAGCTCACGGGGCAATACACGAAAGGTTTTCAAAGAAGTCACTACCCACAGCAAGCCATCCCGGCTGCGGAATATTTTTTCCACCCGCCCCGCCTCCTGCGGCAGTTTGGGCAATTCAAGAAAAGGCCTGAAGGTGCCTGAGCGGTCGTCGTATTCCAGCACGCGATGCCGGTTCGTCCCTACCAATGTGATACCATCGTTAAAAACGGTATACACCAACTCACCATCCTGCAAGCCTTCGGTCAAGGGCCGGGCGGCCCGCTGCCGGCTGTCGAAGCGGTAAAGGTGCCCGCCAAAGACAATCAGATGTACATCCGGGCCTGTACTGACAATGATTGGGACAACCGGAAAGTCATTAATGGTCGCCGGATCGCCGATGTAAGGGAAACCAACATGCTCCAGCGTATCGCCATCAGTCGGGAAGACCTTGTACAGCTTTCTTTTTATAAAGGGGTCTATCGCCCATACCTGCTGCTCGCCATCTTCAAATAGGCCGGTGAGGTGCCACATCCCCACCATCTTTGTAAATTCACGGGTAACCGGTGTATACTTATGAAGCTGCCGTTGTGCTTTAATCCAGATATCCTGCCGGCTGTCCTCATAAATACCGTAGTAAAACTGAGCCGGCACCTCCCGCGCCTCATGAAAAGCATCGTGCAGGCGCTCGAAGCGGCCGGTTTGCGGGTCGTAACGGTCAAGCCCGCAGCTGCCCACCGCAAACCAGATATTCCCCTTACTGTCCTCGGTGAGATAGGTTTTCCCATCACACTGCAAGCCGGTGCTATCGAAGGGCTTTGCCTGAAAGGATTCCAGTCCATACCCGTCAAAACGGGCTGCTCTGCCCTGTTCATCCTTGCCCCAGAGGTATCCCTCCTGATCCTGAAACTCAGGATAGAAACCGCCTTGCTGCGAAAAGGGAAGGATACTGCCGTTCCGGTAATCGGATAAGGGCTGCCCCGGGACAGGCCGGGCTACCAGGAAGGTGCAATACAGTAATGCCCAGCATCTTGCGAGCAAGAAGGGGGTGGATACCGCAGCCTTTCGGCAAACGGGAGAATTTACCGGATATCGGGTCCGGACATCAGGCATGAGTGCTGAATTGGGTTAAAGGCAATTAACAATCCAATATAGGCAAATCACCGTAAAATCAGCAATGTTGGGCCTGAATGTCAGAAAAACCGGCTGAAATAAAAAAGAGCGGCGTCACGAAGACCCGCTCTTGTAAGAAATCACCCGACTGTTATTATGAAGGATGTTACTCCTCCAAAATATACATTCTTTTATATCGTGACACTTCACGAAGAAGTGTATGGACGCTATTCTGATTAGCAGTTTTTGTACCTGCTGTATAGCAAAAGTACAAAATCAAAACCAAATGTTAAAGTCTTCTTAACACTTTTGGCCGTCCGCTTACACGGAGCAGGAACACTCCGCAAAAGAAAAATATGCTAAGTAGTTCATATTTAAATACATATGTTCCGGACAAAAAGTTCTGCCGCCGGATTGATTTGGCTGCTTACAGATCAGAATACACGACTCTGCGGTAGGCCAGATAAAGCAGCAGGCTACTGTACACCAAGGTAGCGACAGCCGCTTCTCCGGGCTGCAGGTAGATGCTGAACCCGTACTTGGAAATAAACTCGTCGGCCATGTCCAGCATCGGGATAGGCACAAGGTCTTCCGTGGCATTCATCGGGTAGAAGTGCATGCTGCGGTGCTCAAATAGCTGCAGGTGCACGCCCCACCGCAGTACCAGCTCCAGAAACATAATGTAGGAGATGTATAAAAAGAGGGCCAGCCCGGTCTTGCGGATGAGCAGCCCGAGAAACAGCCCAAAGCTCATGTAGCCAAAACACATCAGGAAGTAGCGCGGGATATAGTCTGCATTCTGCCATACCTTGTGCCAGTAGATGGTTTCCGTACTGAAAAAGCCGATGACAAACCCGCAGAGGGCGTAGTACAGCGCGGCAAAGAGGCTTACCGCCAAAATCCAGTACAGCTTGCCCAAAAAATACTGCCGCCGGCTCATACCCGTGATGATATTCTGCCGCATTGTCCGGTAGCTGTACTCCGTGGTCACGCTGATGATGGCCATAAAGCCAAAGAAAAAGAAGCAGAGCCAGTTGCCGATGTAGCCCAGGTATTCCCAGACGGTGGGAAAAATGAAGAACACCTCATTGGTCATCAGCGGCGGGGGCAGGTCACCCAGCCGTTTTGCGGTAAGCAAAATGGAAGGCAGCATGAGTACATAAAAAATAACAAACAAGCGGAAAGCGATCTGCTTGTTCAGCTTCTTCCACTCCAGTCGTAACAGGTAAAGCATAGTTTATCGATCAGATGAGGTGATTTCTAAAAATTCCGTTTCCAGGCTCTTTTTCACCACCCGCAGGTGGCTGAGCGTAAAGCCTTTACTAAAAGCCCATTCATTAAGAGCAGCCGGCGGCACTTCTTCCTGCAGATGCAGCAGCAGTTGCCCCTCCTGCAACTCTGCTTTGTTGACGCGCGCGTCCTGTGCGAAGGCTTGCTGCAGGGCCTGCATATCCTCGGCAGCCACCTCCACCAGGAAGTCTTCGCTGATGATAGCGCCCACGGTGCCACTCGCCAGCAGCCGGCCGTTTTTGATGATTGCGACGTGGGAGCAGACTTTTTCCACCTCGTCCAGGATATGGCTGGCCATGATGATCGTTTTGCCGGTCTCGGCGATGCGCTGCAGGGTATCCCGCACCTCGGCTATGCCCTGCGGGTCCAGCCCATTGGTGGGTTCGTCAAAGATTAGCACCTCCGGGTCGCCCACCATCGCGGCGGCAATCGCCAGGCGCTGCTTCATGCCCAGCGAATAGGTCCGGAATTTGGAATCCCGCCGGTGCCAGAGGTTGACCAGCTCCAGCAGCTCCTGCATACGGGGCTGCTTCACCCGTTTGATGTGGGCCACGATGCCCAGATTATCCACCGCGTTGAGGTAAGGGTAAAAATTGGGTGTTTCCAGCAGCGCGCCCAGATGCCGGCGGTAGTCCTGCCCGTACTGCCCTTCAAACCACTCATACTCCCCGCCACTGCGCTGCGTGATGCCCAGCACCATACCGAGGGTAGTTGTTTTGCCGCTGCCGTTTGGCCCGAGGATGCCAAAAGCCATTCCTTTTTCAATCGTCAGGTCCAGTTCATCCACCGCTTTGATACGGCCGTAGCGCTTGCTGAGCCCGTTGATGCGTAGTACATTCATATCGTTCTTTTCGTCATACCCCGTGAACTTCCCGAATTATCAGCAGAATCCCGCCTTTTAATGGCTGAATAGTCTGATTTTTTAGATGAAGCCCGGTTTGACCGCCTTGCTGCATGGCTACTTCCACATTCCGCCTTTCACGCTCCGCCCTTGCCTCCCACCCAACTTTCCCTTATCTTTTCAAAAAACCTCCGTACCATGCGCTACCTCTTTTTCCTACTGATCCTTCTGCCCGGCCCAGCCATCAGCCAGCCCTTCAGCCAACAGGAAACAAAACGCGACCTCCAATACCTCAAGCACGCCATTCTTCAGCATCAGCCCGGGGTCGAACAGTACAGCCCGGGCTTCAATCAGCAGGCAGACGAACTGCTGAAGGGGCTTCCGGATACCGTCAGCCTGTTGCAGCATTACCAGCTCGTCAACCGAATGTGCGCGCTGGCCAGCGAAGGGCACTACCTGCTAAAAGGCATGCAAATCATGATGCTTCAACACCTCTTCGAGAGGGAATTTGCCTACCTGCCTCTCCTGCCCGGACTGGCACAAGACACCCTGTTCGTACGTCAGGATTACTCCCGCTCCCACCCCTTCCGGCCCGGCGATATCATCCTGTCCATCAACGGCCAGACCACATCAGACATCCTGGAACGCCTGCTTCAATTTACGCCTGCCGATGGCAATATACGAACCCTTGCTTTACGCAAAAACGCCCCGCTTTTCAGTATAAGATACTACTGCTTTATCGAACAGCCAGACACCTTCCGAATCGCTTTCCTGGATAGCCTGGGGCAAAAGCACACCGCCAAAATCGCTGCCCTGACTGTGCCGCAACAGGAGGAACTAAGAAAGCAGCGCTACGGCAGCGAATTCAAAATTCCCGGCAACAGCCCGGCCAAGCCGCCCTACACCCTGCAATTTACCAGGGAGTTGGCCTACCTGAAGCTCTCCACCTTTGCCCCCGTGCCAATGTGGCAATACCGGTCCAGGCCCGACCGGCTGTACCGCCCTCTGTTTCGTAAGATCGCCCGCAATCCAAGGCCCGCCCTGCTCATCGACCTGCGGGGGAATTTGGGTGGCCAGAAAATATTTGCCTCCGGTATTCTGCCTTACCTGCTAAAGCCCGACATTCCCCCCGGGCAACTGATCAATACCACAATCACCTGCGAAGGCCGTAAAGTCCGATTTACCATACCCCGGCGCAAAAAAAGCCTGGCATTCAACGGCGCTGTCTTTGTCCTCGTCAACGGAGAAAGCTTCTCCGCCGCTGCTACGATGGCCCGCTACCTCAAAGAGTACTGCGGAGCGACTATACTCGGCGAAGAAACCGGCACCCGCTATGAAGGTTTTGCCACCGCTAATTTGGAGGCCATCACCCTTCCGGTATCCGGCTACTCCATCGGTATT
>CAJXXJ010000197.1 GCA_913062745.1 uncultured Phaeodactylibacter sp. | reverse complement strand
CGTGCTCTTCATCAGTGGCTTGCTGGCCCCCTTCGTGCTCCCCGGGTGGCTCGCCTTCCCTACCCTCGCACTGGGCTGTATACTGGTAGGTGGCTCCTTCGCGCTGTCCTTCGCTTACAAATACCGCGCCCACGCGGCGGCTAAACGGGCAAGCCTCAAATGACAAGCCCCTGCAACGGGCTGTTACAAGGGCTTATTCGTATCGTTTAATTATGGAAAACGGGCACACGGCAATTTACCGATGCCGCGCCAATCCGCTATCAGGCACCGGCACCACGCAGGCCACCTTTGCCCGGTTCCGGCATTTTGCAAGCTTCATCCGCCTTTTTGCCGCAAACGGTACACTCGCCTACTTCTTTCTTCAGCATAGGGTTATTCGTAGCACAAGTACCCCGAAACTCCTTGCCGGTAACAATCTGCCGGATGTTGATCATCGCAAAGCTGATGCCAAACACAACGAAGATGATACCGAGGACATATAAATACTCCATAACGTGAATTTCTTATCTCTTAAATGTGGTCTTTAAACAAGACAGCTTCCGGCTCAGTTCATGTTTCGTGCCGAAGCCGTACCTTTGCAGCGGCAAAACTACAAAATTTAACACGCATGCAACATAAACTCGACGCTTTCGCCCGCCTGCTCACCATTATGGACGAACTGCGCGAGCAGTGCCCCTGGGACCGCAAACAAACCCTGCAGAGCCTGCGCAACCTCACGATAGAAGAAACCTACGAGCTGGCTGACGCTATTTTGGACGAAGACCTGGAAGAGATTAAGGAAGAAATCGGCGACCTGCTGCTGCATATGGTTTTCTACGCCAAGATTGCCGATGAAAAAGGCGCTTTCGATATCGCAGATGCCCTCAACACCGTTTGCGATAAGCTCATCAAAAGGCACCCCCACATCTACGGAGACGTCAAAGCAGAAGACGAAGAGGCGGTAAAGAAAAACTGGGAGCAGCTGAAGCTGAAAGAGGGCAAAAAGTCTGTACTGGCCGGCGTACCCCGCTCTCTGCCGGCGATGGTGAAAGCCTACCGCATGCAGGAAAAGACCAAACAGGTTGGTTTCGAATGGGAAAACAAAGAACAGGTTTGGGAAAAAGTGGAAGAAGAACTGGCGGAATTTCGCGAAGCTATGGAAGAGGATATGCCACATGAGCGCCGCGAAGAGGAGTTTGGAGACGTACTGTTTTCCCTGATCAACTACGCCCGCTTTGAGGGTATAGACCCCGAAACAGCCCTGGAACGCATCAATCAAAAATTCAAAAAACGTTTCGAGTACATTGAAGCGAACGCCCCCAAAGCCCTTACAGAAATGAGCCTTCAGGAGATGGACGCGCTGTGGAATGCAGCAAAATCCAAATAATTCAGGCAGCGAGCCCCGCTTTCAGCCCGCTTTTATGTACCTTTGCGCTCCTTATGGGTATCTAAACCACTGATAGCCGCAGTTGTTCTCAAATAGATATTTGTACGGCACAGCACGCTGCTAAAGCCTGCCGCACAGCCTAAATAGAGTCACACACACTATTTAAAGCACCGACCAAGGTCCATGAAAAAAATAGAACTCGATATTGTCGCCCTTTCCCATAGTGTTACGCAATCCCACAACTACGCCGTAGTACTGGGCGAGCGCAGCGGTGCCCGCCGTTTACCTATCGTTATTGGAAGTTTCGAAGCACAAGCGATTGCCGTGGCTATGGAGCGCATGACTCCCAACCGCCCGCTCACACATGATCTTTTCCGCAATACCCTGGAGACTTTTAATATCGAGCTCAGGGAGGTAGTCATCAACAACCTGCTTGACGGCATCTTCTACGCGCGCCTGATTTGCATCAAAGACGGAGAAATTATTGAAATTGACTCCCGTACTTCCGATGCGCTCGCTATGGCGGTCCGCTTCAACTGCCCGATCTATACTTACGAATTTATCCTCGATGCCGCAGGCGTCGTGCTCGAAGAATCCGAAGAGGAAGGCGAAATGGAAGAAGCCCCGGCTTCCGGAGGTACTGAGAAAGCTTCTCTTTCCTCTTATTCTGTAGAAGAGCTGCAGCGCATGCTCGATGAGGTGCTCGGCGAAGAGAATTACGAGCGCGCCGCCGAAATCCGGGATGAAATCGACCGCCGTAAGAAGGACTCCTGATTGTCGTATTTCCAATTTTACTGTTCTGTAATCTGAGAGAACATGCTTAGAGCGCTGAATGGGCTGATCCATTCTCCGCCACGTTTCTGCATTGCCCCCCTTTGTGTTTTTATTCGGTTCCTTCCGGAAAAAATAAATTTTTTCTCCTTTTCTGTTTACAACTCTCCTGCTAAAACCAATACCATTTAACGATCCCGGGCGTACAGGTTCTCCTCAGCAAGATTTTTCTGCTGAGAGGCCTTCCTAAGCAACCTACCTACTTATTCGGCTGAACACCCAGCCAAATCTACAATACCCTTTTTTATCGCACGGTCAGCTGTCAGGTTATCCCAGCCAGGCAGTATCTGTAAGTGCCTGTTTTTTCAATAACCTATCAATCCCATTTTACCTATGAAAAGGACACTTTCACACCTTAAAACCTGTTTTTTACTCCTTTTGCTGCTACCGCTTTCCCTGATGGCCGGCAGCGGTACCATTACCCCGGCCCCGCCCAACTCAGCGGGCATCCGTGGCCTGATGAACTTCACCGTTAATTACCGCTTTGTGCCCACTGCGGGCGACCTTGCTGACATGGAGGCGGCTCTACGCACTGCCAACGACCTGATTTGTGACGCCACCGACGGGCAAATCGTTTTTGGTGACATTACGATCACCGCCGGCTCCGTCAATGAGGACCTGGCAGATATCTGGGTGCTGCCGCAGCCGGGGCGCTCCGTGGTAAGCTTTTGGTCCGATGGCAGTGGCTTTGGCAGAGCTGGTGCCCACGTCAATCTGTTCAGCAGTGGGGTCGACGGCCCCACTATCGCCCATGAGCTGGCGCACCTGGCCTTTGGGCTGGGCGATGGGTACGATGAGCAATGCCGCTTCGGCGGCCCATGCGGCCTGGGCCCAAACTTTGACCCCGGCGCGATTGATGATGTCAACAACACCCTCATGCAAAGCCTTAGCATGACGGAACTTTCTGTCGCCATTAATCACGACCTGCTGCGCGGCGATGGTAGCGGATGCCCCCCGGCGGAAACCTGCGCCGGTACCGGGCTCTGCACCGGTGATGCCTGCACTGGTTATGACAGCAGCACCGGCCGGTACGAAGCTACACAGCATACATTGATCCACGGTGGAGTGTCGGAGTGGGAAATTCTCGACCAAAACTACCCGGCGCTCAGCCTCGACGTACCCACCCTGCCTAACCCTGCTCCGCCGTCCGGCTGCCAGGCCTTCATCAGCTTCGACGTACAAGTCGCAGGCTCCAATACCGTAGTCCTCTGCATGGACCGTTCCGGCAGTATGCAAATCCAGGATGTGGGAGACATCACCCGTATGGATTTTGCGAAAGCTGCCGGCCGGGCATTTATTGACCTGCAGCGCAACAACAACATCAAGCTGGGCATTGTACAGTTCAACCAAACGGCTTCTACTGTGAGAAATGTGGAAGACCTTAGCGCGGCTAATGCACAGAGCTTCAAGGACGACCTTGACCTCCTTATTCCTGACGGGAATACCGCAATTGGAAATGGACTGATTGAGTCCCGCGTAGACCTCGAGGTAGCCAAGGCCGTTTTCGGGGAAGAGAATGTAAGCAACCCGACTATCTTCCTGCTTTCTGACGGGGAAAACAACCGGGGTGCAGACCCGGATGAAGTAGCCGAAAATATTATTGATGCCGGCATCGTCATCAACTCTGTCCCGGTGGGCAACGGCGCAGATACCGAATTGCTCAACGAGCTGGCAGGCGCAACCGGCGGCGTCATGTACCCGGCACCCAATGCAGAGAACCTCCCCGCAATATACGCTCAGATGGCAGCCCGCCATCAGGGCTTTAGCCTCATCAATACCAATATCACCCTGGAAGAGCACATCTTCTTTGAATTCCCCAGTCCTGCATTGCGAATGAGCTTGCCGGTAGAAGTCGGTGCCGGCCCGCTGAAGATCTTCCTCGGCCTGAAGAACGTAAGCGACTTCAACCTGGAGGTGGAAAATATCGGCCGCAGCGTTGATCTGTTTGACCCGAACGGCAACTGGATCAACACCTCTGACCTGGTCATTGCCAACGATGCGTTCTACCGCATTCTGGAACTGCCCAATCCGGTGGAAGGTACGTACACCCTGTACGTCAGCAACGGCAACCTGATCTCCCCCCAACTCGATATCGTAAGCTTTGTGGAGAATGAGCGGCCAGATTTCTATATAGATGCGGAGCCAAAGCTGTTATCTGCCCCGGTTCCGGTCAATATTTCTGCTCATCCGATATTCGAAACCACGCTTTTTGACCCGGCTATTCAGTACAGCGCCGGCGTCCTCCGTCCGGATAGCTCGATTGTCCCGCTGAATGTCGAATTCGACCCCTCCACCGGTGTTGAAGCGGCTACTTTCAACAACTTCAACGGCCCGGGCACTTACCGGGTTGTCATTGGTGCAGTAGTGCCGGAAGGCGCAGCGAGTATGCCCGGAGAGATTATCTTTGATGCACCAGGTGATTTCATCCCTGATGTAGAGCGCTTCATTCGTACCGCTTCCACCTCATTTACATTGGTGCAGCCGGGAGAGTGCCCGCCCTGCAGCCCCAACAACCCGGACTGTGACGGCGATGGCCTGCCGAATGAATTTGAAGATGCCTACCCCAATCAGGATGTGGATGGCGATGGCCTGCCCAACTCCTGCGATGAAGACAGCGATGGTGACGACATCCCGGATCAGCTCGAGCAGGATTTCGACCTCGACCAAAATGGTGTTCCGGATGTGTACGAGCAGCCGGAAGGCTTCGGTTGCAGTGGCAATCCGGAATTCGAGCTCATCGTGCGGGAAGTTGTTGAGCCGGACTGCGGGCAAAGCAACGGCATCATAGAAGTAGCTACCGAAAATGCAGAAGGCGATGTCAGCTACGGCTGGTCGCACGAGCCCGGCCTTGATGAGCCACTCGCGCAGGGGCTCCCTGCCTTTATCTACGCGGTCACCGCTACGGATGAAGCCGGATGCAGCCGCACCGCGACCATTAACCTGACGGAAGACTGCGAAGACATCAACCCGAACCCGGGAATCCTGGTCAATGTAGGCTGCTTCAATCAAGTGCCGCAAGCCTGTGAATTCCCGGTAACCGTCACCGTAGATATGAGCGCCACGACGGCGCCGAACGACCGCCTGGGCAACTTCACCGCCATCCTGAGCTGGGATACTGCACAGCTGGAATACGCAGGGCCATCCGATATCCTTTCCGGCTTCAACGGCTTCATCAACCTTGATGAGGATAATGGCGAGCTGCTGTTCAACGGCGCAAACACTAATGGCATTGACGGGGTGATGGATATCTTCAAGACCCGCTTCCGCGCCATCGGCCCGGTAGGCGCTGCCGGCAGCGTTAAAATTGAGTTCCTTTCCTTCGCTGCTGCCAATACGTTCGAAGACCTGCGCCCGCAGCTCAACCTGAAACCCTGCACCTATCAGATCAGCCCGGCCGGCTTGCTGGGAGACCTGAATAATGATGGGTTCGTGACCTCAACGGATGGCAACATCGCCTTATCCTACGATGCAGGGCTGGCACTGCCTGCCGCACTGCTGGCACGGATTGAGAACAACTTTGGCGATGTCAACTTCGACGGGCAGACTAATGCAACAGATGCACTGATTATTCTGACGTTTGATGCCCAATTCCCGGTACCGTATCCGGTGGGCGAGCCTTTCTGCCCCAGCGAGGCACATGCCGAAATGCAGATCAGAGGCAATAGCTCCATTGATATTCTAATGGATGTGGAACGACGAGCACAGACCAACGCAGCAGAAGTCCCGGTTTACGCTGACCTGACCGGACAGGGATTCCGCCTCGGCAGCTACAAGGCTACCATCAGTTGGGACCCTGCTGTATTGCGTTACCGCGAAATCAGGGCATCCGCAGCCGGCGGCTTCGGTACGCCGGTGGTCAATGATGAACTGGCAGCACAGGGACAGCTCACGCTCACGCACGCTAATCCGATGGGTGCTGCCGGATTGCTGCAGCTTTTCCAGCTGAGCTTTGAAGAGCTGGCCGCTAATGGAGCATCGAGCCTTTCCGTCCGCTTTGACAACATGGCTTCCGCTACTGATTTCCAGCCGCTGGCCGGACAGGTACAGTTTGAGGATGCTTTGCGCGAACTACTCTCGCCAATAGCCGAGGTTAGTGCTTTCCCGAACCCATTCTCCGGGCAGCTGGAGCTCGCGTATACCCTCGCTGCTGAAGGTGAGGTGGAGATAAGCCTGCACGATGTACTGGGCCAGCGGACGGCTACTCTGTTCCGTGGCCGGCAGGAAGCGGGCCCGCAGCACCTGCAGTGGAACGCTACGGGCGATCAATTGCAGCCGGGCGCTTATCTGCTGCGCATTGTAGCGGGTGAGCAGGTGTACAGCCAGACGGTGATGTACATGCGCAAGTAAGTTTTTCACTGAAGCAAATTAAGGGCTTCCGCTCCCCTGCCCGGAGAAGAAGCCCGCTTCAGAGCATACTATAATCCCAGGTTTTGTAATCCCATGACGCAGCGGCTGCCGGTACTCCGGTGGCCGTTGTTTATTTATGCTTCTTCTTTTAGTATGCGCAGCACACGCTCTACCATTTCTTCTGTCACATCGTGGTGCAGTACGAAGCGGACAGTTTGCGGGCCGAACGGCGCTGCCTTAATGCCCTTTTCGGAAAGCCGCTCCAGAAAACCAGCCGCAGTGTGCGGTTTTTTCAGGTCGAAGATGAGGATATTGGTCTTCACCGGCCGTACATCTGCCACATAGGGCATTTCCTGCAGTAAGGCCCCGATGCGGCGCGCCCGCTCATTATCTTCCCTTAAGCGCTCCACCTGATGGTCTAGCGCGTATATAGCGGCTGCCGCCAAAAAACCTGCCTGCCGCATACCGCCGCCCATCACTTTGCGTACCCG
>CAJXXJ010000196.1 GCA_913062745.1 uncultured Phaeodactylibacter sp. | reverse complement strand
CTCCACGGTTTGTTTTTGCCCACGGATGTACACGGATTACACGAATGTGTTTATCCTCCCATCCGTGTCCATTCGTGTATATCCGTGGGCAAAGATGCAGGGTTCAGCGCCTGTGGGAAGGGCAGTGCTCCACGGTTTGTTTTTGCCCACGGATGTACACGGATTACACGAATGTGTTTATCCTCCCATCCGTGTCCATTCGTGCCCATCCGTGGGCAAAGATGCAGGGCGCAGTGCTTGTGGGAAGGGCAGTGCTCCACGGTCTGTTTTGCCTACGGATGCCCACAGATTACACGGATGTATTTTCCTTACGTATCCGTGTCCATTCGTGTATATCCGTGGGCAAAAATCCACGGGCACAGCATCCGTGGCTATTTGAGGATAACAAGCTTTTCGAAATCACTCTCCCCCGAGCGAGCATCCGGCCCAACCGAGCGCACCTTCACTTTATATAAGTAAACCCCACGCGCCAGGCGCCCACCAAAATCATCCCGGCCATCCCACTCGATACAGTCATCCTGCCGCAGCGCACCATCCGACAGCAAACTCTGCTGCAACGTCTTCACCAGACGGCCGGAAACAGTATAGATCTGCACCATCACATCAATCTCCTGATTCGCCAGGTTATGATCAAACTGGAAGCAAGTACGGTCCGTAAAAGGATTCGGGTAGTTGAGGACCTGCTGCAGTGCAACCTCCTCACTCGAAGCCACGACAAACTCCGTATAGCCCTCAGAAGAATTGTTAGCCACATCCCACGCCTTGACCTGTATGCGGTGGCGCCCCTCCGGCAAATCATCCATCGGGTAGCGCACCTGCCCGGAAGTATAGTCATCCAGGTCAGACTCGTAGAAGTCATTAAGCAAATAAGTGTTCTGAGTATCCTCATTCAGCACGCCCTCCAGATCATGGCCAATGCTGTTGCCCACCACGTTGATCCCATTGTCATCCTGCAGCTTAACCAATAGCGTCGGGTTAGCACTCACCGTGCTGCCAAAAACAAAATCCTCCGTATTCATGAAGACCTCCACACGCGGCCCCTCATTGTCACTGATCCCATCGGTAGCCGTACCGCCGATGACGATCTCTTCAAAGCTGCCGTTGGCATCCATCATATTACCATCCTCCGCCGCATAGTAGCTGAATTTGCCCAGCCCAAGCTCATAGTTAATGTCTTTAGGCACCACAAAGGTGAACTCAAAGGCACCGTTCCGGACAGAAGCCCGGCCCTTGAACAGCACATTCTGCTGCAGGCGGTACGAAAAAGAGTTATTCTCATCTTGGCCAAGCGTCCTCGCCTGCAGCGCCTTGTCAAAAACCGTTGGATAGAGGATACCGTTGAAATCCTCAAGGCGGTTGCCTGCCTGATCGACCACCTCTCCCTGCACTGTCACCTGCTGCAAAGCGCGCAGCGTATCCGCCACGCCCGTACCGGCTGCTGTGCCATTTACGGAAGTGGTCCGTACCCGGAAGCGCGGCAGTGCCAGTTGCATAGATGGGTCGCCCAGTAAGGTGAATTTCCGGGAATTGTCGATATCGAAATTACCGCTCAGTTCATTCTTGGCATTGCGGAAAGCATCGCCCAGCGTCGGCGGCTGCCCGTCGGCACCCCGCTGGAAAAGGTTGTTCAGCGCACGCTCGGTCATCTCTTCGTTCGCGCTCGCGTATACCGCCCGCACCGTGGTCATCAGACTGATAGCGCCGCCCTGCGAGTTCAGCAGTACTTCCTCCCCGGCCGTGACAAAGGTAGGGTCGTCGTAGCCGGAGAAAGAGCAGGTAGCCGTAATGAAGACCGGCATCTCATTGGTGTTTTCCCAGGAGAAAATATCCGACAAGTTGAGCACGCGCTCCTGTGCCCAGCCCTTGGAGCCACCGTGGCCAAGGTAAGTGACCACCAGCGCGCCTTTGAAAATCCACTGGTTAAGCGCCTCAGTGGCCCGGGGGATACGCTCGCCGCCCGGAGTGGATTCCTGCGGGAAAGCATCGAGGTAAATTTTTTCGAGGTTGAAAGCAGGGTTGCTCTCCTGTATGCGCTCCGCAATCAGGTCGGTCTCCCTGGCATGGTCTTTATCGCCCACGCCATCATCATCGTCGCCTACAAAGACCAGTTGGTTGCGCCAGTCGCCCAGCGAACTGCGCTCCGTATCGTACAGTACAATTTTATCCACCACCTCCGCCGCTTCTGCCTCGGTTTTTACCGGCAGCCGCCCGACACCTATATATATGTCTCCCCGCAGCGGGTTGCTCTCGGAGCCACTGTACAGAATAGCGTAAAAATCGTCAGAAGGATAAGTTTCCACGGGGTTGAACTGCGGCTTTTGATAAGTCGGGAGGAAATTCTGGCCCAAACCGTACAAATCCCGGTTATCAAAAGAGCCGTCGCCAAACAACAGCAAGTACTTGAAGCGGTCCGAACGATCATACAGCATGCGCGCAAAATCGCGAATAGCAGTAGGCTCTGCCCGGCCGGAGGCAAATTCATTATAGACCTCGCCGGCTTTGACCGTAGCCACGGTTAAGCCACTGTGCTCGCTGCGGTGATTGGCCAGGCGCAGCGCTTCCGCTTCCAGAAACTCCGGATAGACGATAATCATATCCACCTCTGTCAGGGCGTGAAGGTTCTGATTGGCTACTGGCCCCGCTGCTTCGGGCTGTAGCAAGGCTGCCCCCGGGTTGAAGGCTACAAACTCCCGGAGCTGCTGCCCGGTATTCGCATTAAAGGAAAGCTGGTTGCCGTTGCGCTGCGCTTCCTGCCGTGCCGGCTGCAGCGGATTGGTAATGTCCCAGATGGCCAGCCCTTCGCCGGCATTGCCGAGGATGAAGGTGCTGCTGCCGTAGTCCAGCGTCTTTTTGTCGCGGAAAGACATCTGATCGCCCGTCATCAGCAAGGCGCGGCGGACATTGAATTGAATCCAGTCAATCCAGCCCTCGCTTTCATCCCCCGGCCCCTGAGGGAAGGGGTAGCGTACCGTAAACGGCAGTTGCCCGCCCGAAAGCAGCAGTTGCCCGCTCAGCGCCGCCGTACGGGCGTAAGAGCGGATATTGTCGCTACTGCTGTTGATGGAAGTCACGCGTTCTGCTTCGTTGCTCTCCAGCGTTTGCCCGTCCATTTCCAGCGTAAAGCTCGAAGGGATGCGCGCCCGCGCTGCAAACCGCCCATCCACGCGTACTGGCTCAGACGGAATGAAGTTGGGGAAGTTGAAAACGTCGGTGTATTCGTAGGAGCGGGTAACCTTAAAATGGTCTCCGAAGAAGCGCTGCCCGGAGCCCTGCGCCTTTGTCCACTCATGCAGCAGGTTGACGCGCTCCTCCTCCAGGCGTACATAATCGTCGAAGCTTTCCGTGCTGTAGCTGCTTTCCGCTGCCGAGGGCCGGCTGCTGATCCGCAGGCCCGGCTCCGGGCTTATTTTCAGGAAATAGTAGTTGCGGGTATCGTAAATGTTCTTCTGCATGCTGAACAGCTCCTCCGACGGGTTGTACCGCCACACATCGGCCCCTTCTGCATAAAACAGGATATAGTCGCCCTGATCAAAAGAGCCATCCTCGCCTCCGGAAAGAAAAATGGCGTTTTCCACCAAATCATCCTCGCGTTCCACCTCCGTAAAGTAGGGGAGCGGCCCGCCGGTATTGCCGTACAGCTTGATCTGGTCGGGATCAATATTGTCAATGTCGATCTGCAGCTCGTCTTTGAGGAAGTTATAGGTCAGCTTATGCATGCCCGTTTGCGCAATAGCGATTTTGTAAATGCTACCGTCGCGCAGCACAGACTGGAAGGTATTGTCGGGGTCGCGCATAGCCACCGCTGCGTTGCCGGGCTGCAGGCTGATGCGCAGCTCAAAGGACCGCAGCCGCTCGTACCGGCCTGCCCGCTGTATAATCGGGGCAAAGGCAATTTTGCCGAAGTAGCCTTCCCGGTGCCGGGTGACGCTGCTTTCAAACTGAAGCGTTTCCGTAAGGTAGCCCTCGCCGGATGCCCTTTCCCATTCGAAAGGCTCGTATTCGGCGCGCACGACTTCCACCCGCAGTTTGCCGGGGCCGTCCACCGGGAAGCGCGTGACGAAAAACGGAAGGCCAGGGTAAGCAGAGCTTGCCACGGCACCTTCAAAGCGCCAGTAGTCGACCAGGCCTTCGCTGGTCAGGACGGCCTCCGGGCGCTCTTCCCAGTTGAGCGTTTGCCGAATAGTGTAGGGCGGCGCAGCCAGCACATAGAGAGCCGGCAGGGCCAGGAATAGAACGAGTATCAATCGCTTCATGTCTAAACAGGTTTTGACCAGATGGGCTGTACAAATAGAGATCCGATTGTTTGCTCCGCAGGGCTTTCGCCGAAAGGCGCAAAAAATCCGGAAGAGCTTACAAATATAGGATGACTCTTCCACAACGCGCTGCCCGCATCCCTATTGCCCCTTAATGCGGTGGCATACTGTCGCGGCAGCGCTATAGTATAATGTCTTCCAGCATGAATGCCCGAAATTCTGGCTGACAGATTAATAAACAAGTGCTCCGCTTTTTGGATGACCAAATTCAGCGCTTTCAGATGCCGGCTTTTGTCAAACAATTGCTTAATGCAGAAAAATCGGGCGGGCGGCAAACAGAACACCTTAAAATTTGGTATGTTGGTACCATCACCCGGACTGCTGTCGTTTTCCGGAGTACATTATACTAAGACCAATGGCCATGAGATTCAGAATACTGTTGTGGGCAGCGGCAGCTTATTTGCTGCTGCCGGGAGGAGCACAAGCGCAGGACCCGATATTCAGTCAGTTCTACGCTGCACCCCTGCAGATCAACCCTGCCTTCGCAGGCACTACACTGGCCCCGCGCATTACGGCCAACTTCCGTTCGCAGTGGGCGGGCTTTGAAGGCGGCTACGAAACGTATGCAGTCTCCTACGAGCAATCCGTGGAAAGCCTGAACAGCGGCTTCGGCTTCATGGTCATGGGCGATGATGCCGGCAATGGCATTTATCAGACCAACCGCTTTTCGGCCGTGTATGGCTACCGCGTGCGCATTAATGAAAATGCAGCGGTGCGCTTCGGAATGGAAGCCGGGCTGATACAGTCTACCCTCGACTGGGACCGCCTGGTCTTTCTCGATCAGCTCGACCCTATCTCCGGGCCCGTAGGCCAAACCGAAGAAGAGCGCCCGGTCAACCTGAATAATACCGTGCTTGACATCGGAGCGGGAATCCTGGCCTACGGCGAGTCAGCCTACGCCGGACTTTCGGTAAAACACCTGAACAGCCCGGACCGCAGCCTGCTCGATATCAACGGCAACCTCGGCGTAGGGCTGCCGCTGCGCATTACGCTGCACGGCGGCTGGGAAATCCCCCTCGCTACGGGCAATAATCGCCGGGAGGAGTCGTTTGTATCTCCGAATCTGCTCCTGATAAAACAAGGAGAATTTGCACAGGTCAACGGCGGTGCGTATTTTGGGTTCGGGAAATTTTTTGGGGGTGCCTGGTACCGGCACACCATTAATAATTCCGACGCAGCTATCGCCCTGGTAGGGCTCCGTCACGGTGTTTTGCGCTTCGGCTACAGTTTTGACTTTACCGTCAACGGGCTGGGGCTGCCACGCACCGGAGGCGCCCACGAACTTTCCCTGACTGTTAATTTTGACGACAGCCGGGAAGCCGAGCGCCGGCGAAAGCGCGCCCGGTACAACAACTGTTTTAAGATGTTCAACTAGGCTGGTTGGCGATGGCGAAAATCTCAGGATTGGGTGCCATCCAACTGACTCGCCTGCTTGATTTTTGAAGGAAAAAGTGGCTCGCCACTGATTTTTAAAAAATTTTTTACGGAATCTCCAAGGAGCCCTGCCGCACTGCAGCGGGGCGGGATAGCGTAGCGAAGAGCTATTCTTTGGTGATGGTTAAACTTTGCCTGATTTTAGGGCGAGGTTTTCCTTTGCCAACAGAATTTGCTAATTTTCCGCCTTGGAAATCAGCCCTCTTGTTCTGCGCTGTCTGGCAGCCGGGCTCGATTAGCTATATTTTGGTCGATTCTCAAAAACAAATTCCTACTAATGAAAAATCTGCTGAAGATTGGTGCATTCCTCTTTGGTGCAGCACTTGTACTCAGCTCTTGCGGCAGCAACGAGCGCTCGGCTACCACAGGCTGGAAGTACAACGACACGAAATGGGGAGGCTTTGAAAAGCTGGACTATGAGGGACAAGTTGCCGGTCCCAACCTGGTATTAATTGAAGGAGGTACCTTTACGATGGGCCTGACGGAACAGGATGTTACCTACGACTGGAACAACATCCCGCGCCGGGTTACCGTATCCTCCTTTTATATGGACGAGACAGAGGTGTCTAACATCAACTACCGGGAATACCTCTACTGGATCGACCGCGTGTTCGCGGAATCCTATCCGGAAGTACTGGCCAACGCCCTGCCGGACACCCTGGTTTGGCGTGAAGAACTGGCTTACAACGAGCCTTTCGTGGAAACTTACTTCCGCCACCCGTCTTATGACAACTACCCGGTGGTTGGTGTAAGCTGGGTGCAGGCTAACGAATATTGCAAATGGCGTACCGACCGCGTGAACGAGATGATCCTCGTGGAAAAAGGCGTGCTCAATCTGAACACCGAACAGAAAGACGAAGATAACTTTAACACGGAATCCTACCTGGTTGGACAGTATCAGGGAGATGTGCGCAAAAACCTCAAAGACCTCCGTACCGGCGGCGAGCGTGCCGTACGCTTTGAGGATGGTATCCTGCTGCCGGATTACCGCCTGCCGACTGAGGCAGAGTGGGAGTACGCTGCGCTGGCCCTGCAGGGCAACCAAACTTCTGAAAAAGACGAGCGGATCTCTGACCGCCGCTTCTTCCCGTGGGACGGCAATACTGTACGCTATCAGAAGCGCGACAAGTATCAGGGCAGCATGCTCGCTAACTTCAAGCGCGGAGGTGGTGACTACATGGGGATGGCCGGCAACCTGAACGACGATGCGCACATTCCTGCGCCGGTGCGTTCTTTCATCCCGAACGACTTCGGCCTGTACAACATGGCCGGCAACGTGAACGAGTGGGTGCTGGAC
>CAJXXJ010000195.1 GCA_913062745.1 uncultured Phaeodactylibacter sp. | reverse complement strand
CTACGTGCGCATGAACAAAGCTTCTATCGCAGAGTGGAGCAAGTAATCTACAGCTTTGCTTAGCGCAAAAAAAATTAGGGTGTTTCGGCTACTTGTGCCGGGGCGCCCTATTTTTTTCGCTCCCGCGACCGCTTGTACAGTTTGGCTCCCAGGTACAACAGGCCGATGAACAACACTATCCCACCAAAGAGGTAACCGTAGTTGAGCGTGCCGCCTTTACCGTACACCGCGATGTAGGAGATGGAAATAAGAAAAAGCGTAGGAAATTCATTGAGCAGCCGGTACTGCCAGGAAGAAAACGGCCGCTCGCCGGCCTCCAGCCGCCTGATGGTGCGCTTGCTCCACAGGTGGTAAATAGTCAGCAGTACCAGTAGCAGCAGCTTGACGTGCATCCATCCGCCGGTGCCGATATCTCCCGTTAAATAGTTTGGCACAGCCGCGGAAAAGATACCCAGAGCGAGCATAACCAGGCCCGCTGCCCAGGTAATCATCATAGCCGGGTTGCAAATGATCCGGTAAACGCGCCATTCCATCAGGTTGAATTGCGCTTGCAGAATGCTGCGTTCCGGCTCTTCCTTGTCGGCAGCTTCCTCATGGTACACAAACATCCTCACCAAATAGAAAAGCCCGGCAAACCAGGCTACGAAGCCGACGACGTGCAGCGCCTTGAAAAAGAAGAGGGTGTTGTACATGGGGAATGGGAGTTGGGAAGTGGGAAGTCGGAAATGAGAATTGGGAAGTGGGAAAAGCGATTGCCTTCCCACTTCCCAATGTATATTTAAGCAGCTTTCAGCTGTTTGCTCAGCTTGGAGCGGCTCAGCTTTTGTTCTGCGTACTCGCGGTCAATCGTAAAAGTGCTTACATCGTGCTGTGAGGGCAGCTCAAACATCGCATCAGTCATGACAGCCTCACAGATGGAGCGCAGACCCCGTGCGCCGAGCTTGAAAGCCAGTGCTTTCTCAGCGATAAAGTCGATGGCATCCGGCGTGAACTCCAGGTTGATGCCTTCCAGCTCGAACAAGCGCTGATACTGTTTTACCAGTGCGTTGCGCGGCTCCAGCAGAATACGTTTCAGTGCCTCTTTGTCCAGGGGCTCCAGATATGCCAGTACCGGCAGGCGGCCCAGTAATTCCGGGATCAGGCCGAAGCTGCGCAGGTCCTGATGGTTGATATACTGCAGCAGGTTATCGCGGTCTACGGCGCTGGCTTCTTCAGATTTGAAGCCAATCACCTGCGTATTGACCCGGCGGGCAATCACTTTCTCGATGCCGTCGAAGGCACCGCCGCAGATGAAAAGGATATTGCTGGTATCTACTTTCACCAGTTTTTGCTCCGGGTGCTTACGGCCACCCTGTGGTGGTACATTCACCTCGGTGCCTTCCAGCATTTTCAGCATTGCCTGCTGTACGCCTTCACCGGATACATCGCGGGTGATAGAAGGGTTGTCCCCTTTACGGGAAACCTTATCAATCTCATCAATGTATACGATGCCCCGCTCGGCTGCCGCAACGTCGTAGTCACATACCTGCAGCAAGCGGCTCAGGATGCTTTCCACATCCTCGCCAACATAACCTGCCTCTGTAAATACCGTAGCGTCAACGATAGAGAAGGGTACGTTGAGAAACTTAGCAATGGTCTTGGCCAGCAAAGTTTTGCCGGTACCTGTTTGTCCGACGAAAACGATGTTAGACTTTTCGATTTCCACCTCGTCGTGGCGGGGTTGCCGCAGTCGCTTGTAGTGGTTGTAAACCGCCACGGACATGAATTTCTTGGCTTCGTCCTGCCCGATAACATAGTGATCAAGATGTGTCTTAATTTCTTGCGGCGTAATTTTATCCGGCATCGGGAAGTCCTGCTGTGCATCTTCCTGCTTCTTGCCACCGTAGAGCTCTTCCTCGATGATCTCGCCGGCTTGCTCTACACAAACCTCACAAATATGCCCGTCTATACCGGCTATGAGAATGAGGGCTTCTGATTTATCGCGCCCGCAGAACGAGCAGCGGTAGCTTTGTTTACTCTTTCGCATGATGTGCTTTTTGAAAGGAAGCAACCCGCCGGGGTAACCGGCGGGCCACTTCACTTCTTATTCGGTCGCTTTCCTTAGCGCACCTTTAGGGTGCTGTGTATCTTCTTAAGACTCTTTGCGCGGGCTGTGGCGGTCCAGTACCTCATCAATGAGGCCATATTCCTTCGCGGTGGTCGCGGTCATCCAGTTATCCCGGTCGCAATCCTCTTCAATTTTCTCGTACGGCTGGCCGGTATGGCTGGCCAGGATTTCGTAAAGCTCCTTCTGCATGTCCTTGATCAGGCGGTAAGAGATTTCCATATCTGATACCTGGCCCTGCATGCCGCCCAGTGGCTGGTGGATCATCACCCGGCTGTGGGACAAGCAGGTACGCTTGCCTTCTGCGCCTGCAGTCAGCAGTACCGCGCCCATAGAAGCAGCGAGGCCCGTACAGATTGTGTTGACATCCGGGGCTACATACTGCATGGTGTCATAAATACCGAGGCCCGCGATAACGGAGCCGCCCGGGCTATTGATGAACATTTGTACATCCCGCTTCGGGTCATCTGATTCGAGAAACAACAGCTGCGCCTGAATCACATTGGCGACATAGTCATTTACCGGTACACCCATGAAGATGATACGGTCCATCATCAGGCGGGAGAACACATCCATCGGGAAAACGTTCTTGATCCGCTCGTCGATAATTGCTGTGGTGAATCCCTGAATGTTGGGGCCCTGGCCCTGGGTAGGTGTGGTTTTTTCGATGTATTGCTCAAGGTGCATGCTACTCATACCCATGTGTTTGGTAGCATACTTCATAAATTCATCCTTGTGGAACATGCGTCGTTTATGCTTTTAGTTATTAAGGAAAAGCCAATAGAGATAAGCATTCTGGAATAACCCCAAACGGATAATGCCCCGGCAAATAACTGCCCTTTACAGACCAAATCTGCAAGGCCAATGCTGCCTGCCTTCTCATTTGTCAACTGTACTAACAAATGGAGGGGCAAGGGGTTGAATGTTTATCGCTTTGAAAAGCTGTCGAGTGTTCCGATATCGAAAAATACCGCTTATTCTTCTTCTTCTGTAGCCGGTGCAGCCTGTTCTGCCTGCAATTGTGACTGTACGCGCTGTACTTCTGCCTCAAATTCTTCCAGCGTCACTTTCTTTTCTTCGATGCTCACTTTCTCGAGCAGCACTTCAAACACGCGGTCCGTCAGTACCTCCTGAGACAGCTGCTCTACCTGCTCCTGATCCTGCAGCAGGCGGGCGGCAGTGCTGTCCACAATCTGCTCCATGCCCGGCATCGACTGTCCGCCAAAGTAATTGCGGATACGGCGGCGCGCAGCCTCCATGATGTCGTTCTGATCAATTTCAATGCCGAAGTCCTCTACCAGGCGGTTACGGATAAGAGACCATTGCAGGTTGCCGCGGAAGCGCTCAAACTCCTGCTCTACGGTCGCATCGTCCACGTTTTCGTTAGTCGCTTTCATCCAGCGCTTAAGGAAGGCTTCCGGAAACTCCATCGGGTTTTGCTCCAGCAGCTTGTCCTGAATCTGACGGGAAGCCAGCGCCTCTGCCTGATCATTGTAAAACTTGGAGGTTTGCTCACGGATAAACTCCAGTGCCTCTTCTTCCGAGTGCACCTGATCTTCACCGAAGGCTTTGTCAAAAAACTCCTGATTGAGCTCAGCCGGAGCAATGCGGGTTACTTCGATGATCTCCGCCTCAAAGGTGTCGCTGAATTCGCGCTCGTCGCCTTCTTCCAGGTTGAGGTAGTATCTGCGGATATATTCAGCATCGCGGCCCTGCTCGATTTTCGACATCATCAGGGTCGTGGTGTCGCCATGCTTTTTCCCCTTCAGCTCTTCCTTCAGCGCTTCGTCCGTATTGTCGCTGATGAGGATGCTGAATTCTGTCTCAATACCTTCCGGCTTGGGCGCGCCATTTTCTATTTCCACGGCTTTGAACTTCACCATGTCGTTATCCTTGATGGTGTCATCCTCTACGGCTTCCCGCTCGCCATGCCGTTTGCGGGCAGACTGAAGGTCTTCTTCCAGGGTTTCCCGGGGGAACTCCACTACCATTTTTTCCACGGTAGTGCTCTCATCGGCACCCTGCACCTGAAAATCCGGAGAAATACCAAGGTCAAATTTAAACTCGTAATCTTCCAGGTTTTTGACATCGAAAGCCTGCTGTTTCTGGTCTTCCGAGGGAAGCGGCTGCCCGAGGATGCGGATGTCCTGCTCTTCCAGGTAGCTGTAGAGCTCCTTCTGCAGCATCTCATTGATGACGTCTGCCAGCACACTTTGTCCGTACATCTTCTTGAGGACGGAAAGGGGCGTTTTACCTTTACGGAAGCCCTTCATATTGGCTTGCTTCCGGTATTTGTTGAGCTCCGTCTTGAATTTGGGCTCGTATTCGCTCTTTTCAAGTGTTACCGTCAGTACGGCATTCAGATTATCGATATCTTGTCTTTCGACCTTTGGCATAATCTTGTGCGATTATTGGTTTAGTTAAAATTGCAGTGCCCGGGGGCTCTTTGGGAAACGACTGCCTGCGGGCAAAGTTGACTTTAGTGAGCATCAGGGCTAACAGAGGTACTTCTCATCTTTGCTTTCCCCTTTTGCTGCCCGAATTTCAACTTTTACAGAAAAGGCTGCATCAGACCCGTTTGCCAATGCAGCCTTTCTCTGCTGTAATTTTTCGTATTGTATCACTTACTGTGCGGGTGGAGGGGCCGCAGACGAAAGGCTTCGCTGCGCTCGTCTTTGTCTGGATCCCTCCACGCCTTAATTGTTACACTGTGCGGGTGGAGGGACTCGAACCCCCACGCCGTGAGGCACTAGATCCTAAGTCTAGCGCGTCTACCAATTTCGCCACACCCGCAAATGACAGGGGATAAAGTATTGATTGGGCTGCGTTTAGCCGGTTTTTTCCACCTGTTTTATTAATGAGCGGCAAAGATAGGGGGTTTTGGGCAATAAACCAGAGATGACTGCGAAAAAATTATTTAGAGTCCAGGCTCCTTTTTCTCAGGCGATTGCTTTTTGCTCTGACAAAATTTGTTAGATTTGTAATACCCGCACAATCATGAGACAACGGAAAAAATAAACGGGGGCATCAGCTTTTTTGGCACATGCTGCTTTCCATAGTAGCGCAGTTGTAGGAAAAGCGAAAAGCGCTCCGGGTATTTTCATCGTGACTTACGCACCCACACTATGGATTTGGACAACATCGAAGATCCCAACCGCCTATTCATTGAGGGAAAGCGTTATCCCTGAACTACAGAGAGGACTACCCGGCTCAGCGCTTCAGGAGTTGAAGCCCAGAACCTTTGATTTGAGCATTTTGTTGATAACCAAACAATTATAACAAAAAAAAAGGAAGGGTGTCTGCTGCAGGGTAGCCATCCGGAAGCATTTTATAATCCCAGCAGGACTTACTTATGGCACAGGCAATCACCATCAACGACGAAGAGACCCGGCTCATACAGGGCGCATACCGCGATTTGCTGCGCTCCATCAAAGCCAAGTTGTCTCCTGAAGATAAGGTCAACATACGGGCCTCTTATGAGCTTGCCGTACGGGCGCATGCAGAGCAGCGGCGCAAGTCGGGGGAGCCATACATTTTGCACCCCATCGCCGTCGCTAAGATTTGCGCCGAGGAAATCGGCCTGGGCGCAACTGCCATCATCTCCGCACTGTTGCACGATGTGGTAGAGGATACAGACATCACGCTGGAGGACATCCGTAGGCAGTTCGGTACACGCATCGCCAAAATTGTGGACGGCCTCACTAAGCTCGACAGTGCCTACAACGCTGAGAGCCCGCAGGCGGAAAACTTCCGAAAAGTGCTCAGTACGCTGGTTGACGACGTGCGCGTAGTGCTGATCAAGATGGCGGACCGCCTTCACAATATGCGTACGCTGGGCGCTATGCCCCGCCACAAGCAGCTAAAGATTGCTGCCGAGACCAGCTACGTCTACGCTCCGCTGGCACACCGCCTGGGCCTTTATAAAATAAGGACGGAGTATCTCGACCTGTGCATGAAAATTACAGACCCGGATGAATACCGGGATATCGCACAGAAGCTGGCCGAAACCAAACGCTCCCGCGACGAATACGTGCAGGAGTTTATCAGGCCGCTGCGGGAGCGCCTCGACAGCATTGAGGTGCCTTACAATATCACTGGCCGGGCAAAGTCCATACACTCCATCTGGAATAAGATCAAAAAGAAAAACGTACCCTTTGAGCAAATCTATGACCTCTTTGCGGTGCGCATCATCGTGGATGTACCCGTAGAGGACGAGCGCCTGGTGTGCTGGCAGATTTACTCCATCGTCACGGATGTACACACGCCTATACCGGAGCGGCTGAAAGACTGGATCACCACGCCTAAGTCCAACGGTTATGAGTCGCTGCACACCACCGTAATTGGGCCTAAAGGCCGCTACGTGGAGGTGCAAATCCGCTCGCAGCGCATGGATGAAATTGCCGAGCGGGGATTTGCCGCCCATTGGAAATACAAGGGTGTTTCCAAAAACCCGGATATTTACGAGCGCTGGCTTGACAGCGTGCGGGAAATTCTCGATGACCCCAACAGCGATGCCGTAGAATTCCTGGGCGACTTCCGCTCGAACAACCTGTTCAACGAAGAAGTCTTCGTTTACACGCCGAACGGGGATATGAAGATTTTGCCGAAAGGCGCCACCGCCCTGGACTTTGCCTTTAGCATACATACCGATATTGGCTACCACTGTCAGGCCGTGCGGGTGAACAACAAAATTGTCCCGATGGGCTATCAGCTCCGCAACGGCGATCAGGTGGAGGTAGTGACCAATAACCGGCAGCGGCCCTCCGAAGACTGGCTGAAGCTGGTCATCACCGGCAAAGCGCGTTCCCGCATCCGCTCAGCGATGAAGGAAGAGCGCCGCCGCCGCGGAGAGCTCGGCCGGGAAACGCTGGAGCGCAAGCTCAAAGCAATGAAAGTGGACTTTGAGCTTAGATCGGAAGAGCGTCGTGTAGGGAAAGAGTGTAGATCTCGGTGGTCGCCGTATCATTAAAAAAAA
>CAJXXJ010000194.1 GCA_913062745.1 uncultured Phaeodactylibacter sp. | reverse complement strand
TCTCCGCCGCGATGGTGCAGGAAGCAAGCCGCAGGATACAGGCCCGGCAGGGCGATATCCTCAATTTTGAGGCCGGTGGCAAGCAGTGGGACGTTGCCTTCACTGGCCTGAACGTCTTTCACTACCTGCCCGGCGACCGGCTGAAAGAGGCTATCGAAAAGACCGCTCATCTGGTCCGGCCCGGAGGCTACTTTTTCGGTGACTTCATTACTCCGGACCACATCCGCTGGTACCCGAACGTGATGTATTCGGAAGACCGCTCCATCATCTCCCTGCGCACTCCCTGCCTGGCAGAGGAAAAGGGCCTGATGTACCAGGAAAGCGAAATCCTCAACATTCAGTTTGCAGAAGGCAGCATGGAACTCAACTACGCGGGCAGGCACCGCCGTGTACTGCCGCCATTGCACCGTATACGCACTTACTTCGAGCAGGCATTCGGTGGCGAGGTTGCACTGTACGATGCCCATTCGATGCAACTCATACCGGAATATGCGGACAGCTGTGAAAGCACCCGCTATTTTGTAGTCGCGCAAAAATCCTGATTCTTCCATTTGGCCGGTGTGCTGCTTTCGCAAAAAAAGCACACCGGCTTAGGGTACTTTATAAGCATACAGCTGCCCGCGGGCAGCAGATAGGAGCAGCTGCTCTTCCGCCGATAAGCTAAGCACCACCGGCTTGCTACCGCCTGCTACCGGAAAACCGGGCATCAGCACTCCGTCCGGTGAAAGCAGGTAAAGCCGCTCACTCGTGCTGCTCCACCAGGCAATATGGTTTTTTCCCGAAAGGGAGATACGGCATACTCCCGCCGGCGGCTCCGGGAAAGTGTATGCCCAGGCTTCTTTAAAATTGTTTCCCTCATAATAATGCAGCACCATCCGGTCGGAAGTCCAGCAGAGGTAGTCATGGCGGGCATCCCCAAGGATAGGCGCGAAGAGAAAACGGGCACCGGAAGCGCCGGGTATCAGCTGCAGCCGGAAGTGAGTGCCCTGCAGGTTCACCGCATGCGCAAACCCGCTCTGGTCTCCCAGTGCAATACGCTGCTGTGCCTGATCGGCCTGGACAAAGGGCGGGCTGGCAAATACTCCGCCCAAGGCTACGGAGTCAAAGCGCGCTTCTCCTTCCCTGCCCTTAGCGTAGAGCGTCCCTTTTTCCGTAAGGGCCAGCAGATAATCCCGGCCACCAAACTGGAAATGGCGCATGGGCTGCCGGATAGTGCTGTCAAAGCGGGCATTGGGAAGCCAGTGGGGCAGCGGCTGCCCCTCCCGGTTAAAACCATACACCCCGGCCTGCGTGCCTACAAAAGAGGCAAAAAAGCGGGTGCCCTCCAGCGGCGCAATTAGCAGGGAGCTGGTAGCAGGGCTGGGCAACTCCAGTGGATAGGCACCGGCGGGGCTTCCATCCGGGCTGACCATATGCAGCAGGCTTTCAGTAGCAAACGCCAGGCAGTAAGGCTCTTCTCCATAGTAATCAGCCGCAGCAGGCGTGCCAATCATCGGTGCTCCGGCAGGGTAGCTCCAGCTTAGGGCGCCGTCGGCCCCCAGGTGCTGTACCCGATGCTCTGTATCCTGAAAGATGACTCCGCCCTGGGGGGCTGCGTACAGCCCACTTGCTACGGGAGCCGGTAGCGGAAAGGCCCAGAACAGCTCAGGAGTGGCAGCAGCTTCCGGCTTGCCGGTTTCCGAAAGTGCCAGGGACAGCGTACCGTCTTGCTGTAAACTGCCGGCTACACGCAGTGCCGACCATTGCTCCACCGGCCCATCCGTCACCCAATCCTGCAACATACGCCCGGCTGAAGGGCCGTCAAAGTAAAACCACGAGCGGCAATGCTCTTGCCCTGCCTGCTTCCAAAGCTCCTGAAACGCGGGGTCCAGGGCGATGCTTTGGTTCAGCAGATAGTTATTTGCCACCTGCTCTACGGCCTGACGGGTAGCTCCGAAGGCTACGTAATCGCCCAGCACTACGGCATAAGGGGCAGACAATTGCCAGCCAAAGGGCTGCAGCGCTTCATTGGTGAATAGCTGGCGTATCTGAAAGACCTGAAAGGTATAAGAAGAAGCTTGGCCCGTGCGTGCTCCCAGTTCGTTGAGCATCTGGTCGGCCTTCTGCCCGTCGGTAGTTCGCAGCAGCATTACCTGCCGCGCTTCCGCCGGCCCGGGAAAGGGCAGGGCAAACTGTGCGGCATCCGCGCCCAGCCAGGGGGCCATATACTTTTCAAAAACCGGGGTGCCCTGCAGTGGGGCCAGCGTGCTCCAGGTGCACCAGCTGAGGTTGGCGGGCAGGTAGGGCAGGACATCAAGGGCGGGCAGATCGTCTGCCTGAGGATAGGCATCCGTGAACCGAGCCTGCCCTTCCGCCCGCCAGGCACTGCTGTCGAAGCGCCAGGATAAACGAGCGTCTGTTAGGCCCGCTTCCCAGCTACGGACGTTGCTCAGGGCAGGGCCGGACAGCATGCCGCTGAGCAGGGGTGCCAAATTGCCGCCTCTCACCCAATAGCTGCCTGGTGGAAAGGAGGCAGGAAAACCCACGGCTTCTTTTTCGGCCAGCTGCGTAATCTGGGCTTCTACCTGCAGGGGCAGGCGCCCGATGAGCAGCAGGTTGCGGTAGTAGGCGAAGGAGACCGCTGCGCCCGGGCAGTCCAGCTGGTAAACCGTAGTGCCCCGGTAGACTGTCTCGTCCGGCGGGCACTTTGCAGTAAGGCTGTCGATAACAGACTGCCGGTAGTCTTCTGTGATACAGGACAAAGCAATCGTACTGCCGCTGGGGTTATCTGCCCACCATACAGCCTGGCCGGCATCGGTACAAAACGAAGAAATTTGGCTGAAATCCTGCCGCAGGCCAGAGAAAGCATTAAAAAACGGGGGCAGCACTAGCGAATCAACACCAGAAGTCTTACTTTTAACCAAAATTGGTCTAAACACAGTAGCTGCTGAAGCAGTAATACCGGCAGCGCTATTTTTTGGATATACCAGCCACCTGTACCCAACCAGCACAATTAGTATACCTGCTAACACTACCCACCATCGTTGATAGTATTTGAAAATTGAAGCAACTGTGCGGCTCATAGGCTTAGATTGAGCAGATGAATAGAATGGGCTATACAGGCTGCTGTTCACAAGGAAAGCAAAACGCTATGAGAAAAACGTTTTTAAGACTTGGTAGTTTATTTGCCATGCTGGCAGTCATCTTTGGTGCCTTCGGGGCACATGCGCTGGAAAAAATACTGCCGCCGGAGCAGATCAATACCTTTGAAATAGGGGTTCGGTATCAGTTTTACCATGCCCTTGCCCTGCTTTCGGTAGGCCTGCTGTGCTACTGGCGCAAAACCAGCTTGCTGCGCTGGTCCGGATGGTTTTTTGTGATCGGTATAATTCTTTTCTCCGGTTCCTTATATCTGCTGGCCATCCGGGAGCATTTTCAACTGCCGCTGGACTGGCTGGGGCCAGTGACACCCTTGGGCGGCGGCTTTTTTATACTGGGCTGGGCATTGCTGTTGGCCTCCACTTTTCAGGAGAACCAGAAAAGTTACCGCACCCGAAAATCAGAAGAAAAATAAATCGCCTGTGCACATCTTGTGATGGCTTGTGTTGCAGCAAAGGAACCAAAAACACAACCAAATGAAAAAGATGATGCTAATGGTTGGGCTGCTGAGCCTGACAACGACGATTTTCGCCCAAGGTATCTACATCGGCCCGAGAGTGGGCGCTACTTTTGCGGATATCAACTTTGATGGCGACGAGGACCTGGACCCGGATAGCCGGACTTCCGTACTTTTTGGTGGCGTTTTAGAACTGGCACTGTCCGATAACTTTGCCATTCAGCCGGAAGTGAGCTATATCAGCCGTGGCTACGATGGCCTGGGCAACAACACCAGTTTATTCGACAACACGCTGACGCTCAACTACATTGACTTTGGTGGCCTGCTCAAGTTCAAAACAGGCAGTAGCGAGCAGCTGAGTGCCTATATTGGTGCCGGCCCGTACTACAGTTATCTGGTAAGTGGTGAAATTGGCAACACAGACATTGACTTTGATGCGGATGAGACCTTTGAGCGCGGAGACTGGACTGCTGCATTTGCAGCCGGCGTTCAATTGCCGATCGGAGAAAGCTACCTGTTCCTCGATGCGCGCTACCTGCTCGGACTTACCGATGTATGGGATAGCGATGATGATGTAGAGGTTAACAACCGGAGCTTCAATATTTCCGCCGGCTTTATGTTTCCGATTGTAGACTAAACGATTAGATTTTTTTCAAATAAAAAGCCCGTTCGCTCTGAAAGATTCAGGTAGCGAACGGGCTTTTTCATGCTTATTTGCATATGGCTTACGCCAAAAAAACAGGCTGTTCCGGGTGGCTTATACTTCAGCTTCCGGCTCCGCTTCGTCATCGCGGCGGCGGTTGCGCCACCAGATGAAGCCGATGACGCCGATGAGCATATACGGGGTAGCCAGCATGTAAAGGATGCCGTTGTTCAGGCCTTTACCCTCCGTACCTCCGTTTTTCAGGTTACTTTCGGCAGACATGCGGCACATCGGGCACTGCGCCTGTACTTCCGGCACAGCCGTTACACTTAACCCTATGGATAGTACCACTATGCTCAGCCACTTTGCTATTCTGGATTTCATAATCAGTTCTTTTCTTACTCTGTGATAGTTAACGCCCGAATACGCCGTACCGTTCGGGCAGATGCGGCTTAGCCGCCTGATATGATGGTATTTTTACGTAACCAGCCTTGCCGCTGCCCGCCTGTTTGTACCTTCCCGTTAAGGGTAGTAAGGCATCAGCATGAGGTAGGCTACCGGCCCGGTGACCGCTACATAAAACCAAATGGGCCAGACGTAGCGGGCCATGCGGCGGTGCTTTTCAAATTGCTGCGTGTAAGCCCGGATAAATGTGAACAGGATAAACGGCAGGCTCACGGCTGCCAGCACAATATGGCTGAGCAGAATAACGAGGTAAAGCGTACGGGTACTGCCGACCGCAGCACGTTCCTTAGCGCTCAGCATTCCATCATGATTGATATCTCCGAAAATCGTTTCCGGAGTCGTAAAATGATAGGCTACATAAGACAGCAGGAACAATACCGAGAGGCCCAGTGCGGTCATCATCGCTTTTTGGTGAGCTTCCACATTTTTCTGTTTGATAAAATACAGGGCCACCAATAGTACGACAGCGGTCAATGCATTGACACCGGCGTGAAAAGGAGCCAGGAATCCGAGATCGACGCCTTCGGGCAGCGGTATTTTCACCTGACGCATAACGCCTACCAGCAGGAGTACCAGTCCTGTGATGATCCAAGCTCCTATGTTGAGCTGCTTCGCCAATTGAAGGTTCTTTTGCATACTGTTTATTTTTCAGTCTCCGGATCGTAAATGATGTCCGCTTCTTCCGTCGGATGCAGGTTCAGAGTGATGTGCTTGATGAGCCGGCGCATATCTTCCGGTTTCTGCAGGTCATAGAACCCACGCACCATAGCGCTGTCTGCGAAAAAAAGCAGGCTGTTGTCCATGAGGCTTGCCCCGTTTTCTTCCAGCGGCAGCTGAATGCGCTCTGCCATACGGCGCAGAGTAGCTTCTTCGGCAGCGGGCATGAACACCTGATCCTCATCGAGTGTGCCGGTTTCTTTCAGCAATTGCCGGGCTGCGGCAGCTGAAGTAGCTCCTTCGTTACGGAAGGCGAGAAAGTAGATATCGCTGCGCTCGTCAAACTGCTCGTGGAGCTTAGCCAGGTTTTCCGCGAAAGCGGCTTCATTGCGCTCGTTGAAGAAGTGGCCTACCACCAGTTGATCCTCAAAGCGCTCAAAGCGGACAATAGAATCATCGAAGTTCTCCATTTCAAATGCAGGAAGCGGAGCTATATCCTGCAGTTCCTGAAAGGCTTGCAGCCGGTAATCCAAACCTGTCTGCAAGTAATACCAGGACCCCAGCGGCAGAGCAATAAGGAGCAAAGAGAGCCCCACCAGCTGTACGATGTCCATCCTTCCGATTATCTTTTTTCCTGCCATATTTGCGTGCTCATTTTCAAATTTGAAAACACCTACTCCAAAGGATTGTTGCAGCGGAACAGCCCCCATAAGGAAAGGCGGAGAAGGTTGCCCTCCACCGCCTTTCCGATCGGTAAATCCGTTGCAGGCACCCGGAAATTAACCCCGGAATTCGAACTCTACCGTCTGCTGTTCCAATTTGCCCTGCAGGTCATTTTTGGAAGCATCTTCTATCACCTCTTCTTTATCTTTTTCTTCGATCAGCTCCCGGCGCTGACGCCAGGAAGTGCCTTCCTGAAAGAAGGCAATGATTGCCCAGATCAGCAGTGCGGTGGGGAGCAGTACGCTGAGCGCCAGCCCTTTTACTTCGTACCGCATGTGCATGAAATCATAGATGATAAAGTAAGCTTTATAGAGTGACAGTACTATAAGGATGAGCCCGACTACATAAGCCAGCCAGGTCACATCTTCCAGTCCGCTGATCACGTGCCCTTTGCCCAGCAGGGAGAAGAACACTTCTACCAGTGTAACAACAGCCAGCAGAACCAAGCCTTTATAAACTGCCTTCTTAGATTCTTCGTAAGTCATGTGTGCCATGATATCTCAAGCTTTGTTTTTTGTTTTCAAATAGTGGTTTACAACAGGTAGAATACCAGGAATACAAATACCCAGACCAGGTCTACAAAGTGCCAGTACAGACCGATCTTCTCTACCATCTCATGCCCGTTCTTGCGGGACACGTAGAGCCCGCTCGCAGCATTGATCATGATAATTAACAAAAAGACGACGCCCGAGAATACGTGGAAACCGTGGAAACCAGTGATAAAGAAGAATAGGGCTGCAAAAGCAGGAGGACCGTATTGATTAAATGTCAAGTTGGCTCCAAAGATTTCGTAATTTTCTCGCCAAATCCCATTGATCATCACATCACCGATCGTTGGCACGTCAGTACCTTCAATAAAGTGAGCCCATTCCCAAGCTTGACAACTTAAAAATGCGAATCCACCAATAATGGTCCAAAGCATCCATTTTACCACACCTTTTTTATCCATTCGATGACCAGCTTCAACCGCGAGCACCATCGTACAAGAGCTCAGGATCAGAATA
>CAJXXJ010000193.1 GCA_913062745.1 uncultured Phaeodactylibacter sp. | reverse complement strand
CGGTCAAGCAGGTTAGAGATCCGGCAGTAGACGTTCAGCCCCATCGACTTACCGATGTTGAAGTTTTTGTCAATCCGCAAATTCAACACGAAGTTCCACGGCAGGCGTGCACCGTTCAGAGAGCCCACTACCCCTGCTCCGTCAAGCTGGAACGGCTGTTGTGTAGCAGTGAATGGACGGCCAGATACAGCAGAGCCCTGAATGTTCAGGCCTGCGTTGGCGAAAATATCTGCACCGAACAGGCGCGGGCCAGTGTAAGCCTTGCCCGAAGCGTAGCGGTAGTCAAAGTTGAGTACAAAACGGTGGCGCTCGTCAAAGTCCAGCGGGAACAGGGTACGTAGTACGCCCCGGTTACTGACGTTACGCTGAGACTGTGCGTTGGAGCCGGTACCATCTGCAAACTGCAAAGTATAGTTCGCGTTGATAGACACGTTGCCCGTACGGCGCAGGTCGTATACGAAGCTGAAACCCTTCGTGGTACCAAAGTCAATATTGTCAAAGGTAGTGTACTGCCCGATAACCGGTACCGGGAAGAACGTACGCAGCTGAATCATATCCCGCATCTCCTTATAGTAAGCAGAGATTTTCAGGGCAGAGGAGTTAGACAGCTTTTGCTGGAAACCTACCTCGTAGTCAATCGTACGCTCCGGGCGCAGGTTCGGGTTGTTGATGTCCCGGTTAGCGCGGTCGTAGAAGTAGAAGTAGTCCAGAGCCGTAGCGATAGAGTTGCTCGGCGGGCGCTGTACCAGGATATCGTAGTGTGCGAAGAAGTTCGCCTCATCCGAAATCGGGAAGGAGAACGCCAGACGCGGCATTACGTTTACCTGCACTTCGTAGTCTTCGAAGGAAGCGTCGGTATCGAAACCACGCTCTTTGATGTAGTTCTCGTTTTCGCGGGCACGCGGATCTACGTATACCGGATTCACCACATCACCCTGGAAAATCAGAGCAGGGTTGTTCACCGGATTACCATTCGGCTCGTAGAACTGATCGCCATCCCGGTAAGCGACTACGTTTTCGCCGCTTTCATCTGCGTATACTTTGAAGTCATCACCGATGTTGCCCGGTGCTTCTCCGCCAAATTCGGTGTGATAATCGCCTGCTCCCTGAATGTCGTAGAGGGAGTAAGGGTCTTTCAGCACCTTGGTATTGGCATCGTAGCGGTCTACCCGCACACCAAGGCGGAAGATGATATCTTTGAAGGTAAACTTGTCCTGAATGAAAGCCGCTCCGTAAATCGGGCGGAAAGGCGCTACCGGGAAAGTACGGATGGTATCACCCGGTGCGGTAGCAGTAAAGAACTCATCGAAAGTACCGTTAAACTCTTCCCCCAGATAAGTATAACCGTAGTAGTCGAGGATCGGAGAGCCGTTGTTAACGAAGTCGTTCAGCTCCCGTGCAGAGAACATATCCAGGCTCAGCTGATTCGGGTCCAGGCCGTCTACGTTAACGTACTGATTGATGGGAACACCCAAAGCATTACGCACCTCACGGAAGAAACGGGATTCGTCGCCGAACGCCAGCTCTACATCGTGGATAGCGCCGATCAGCGGCTCATCTGTAAGCGGGTTGCGGAGTGTGTCGCCGTCAATATCAAGTGCTACCTGTGTAAACAGTGTGTCACTGAGGGGGCGGTTATTCTCATCCAAAGGAATACCCTGGATGTGGTTATTCGCCAGCTGACGGGCAGCCAACCAAAGTGCACGCGGGTTTACGCTGTAGTTCCGGTTGATCCGTTCCTCGTACCAAACACCCATCTGAATGCTGTGGCGGCCTTTATCCGAGCCACCCGGCACCAGGTCGAAAGAAGTACGCGCCTGCAGCGTATACACATCGCCGTTGAAGGTCTGGTTGAGGTTATAAATAGAGCCAACATTTGTATGGAAGCCCCAGGAGTCGCTGAATGTATTGTCGATACCGCCGTTGAAAGCATTCATCTCGAGGATGTTGCCCGGCAGGTTGTAGTTGCCTTCCGCGTCCAGCAGGGTGTTGTTGTAGTTCACCAGGACGGGGTTGATTTCTGTATTCGGAGTAAAGTCCTCCAGTACGGCAGTATAATCCGTATGGATAGCCTCGAAGTCAATCGGGATACCGGAATCATCCAGTACCGGCTGAATCTCCCAGGATGGGCGCCAGTCCACTCCGAAGTTACCCACATAGCCATAATCGAACAGGTTGTCGCCGTGGCGCGGGTCAGCCAGGCTGGACTCCCGGCGCTCGTAACCGAACTGCAGGGTGTAGCTGGCATTCTGAATCACAGAGCCTTTGCTCTCTTCATCGCCGCTGTTACTGCCCAGGCGGTGGCGGAAACGGAAATTACCCCGGTAGTTCAGGTTTTGGCTGGTCGGGTTGTTTTGAGTATTCAAAAGGCGCCAGTTGGCCTGGGTACGAGAAGCTTGTCCCGGCGTGAAGGTATTGGAAATATCGTTGTACTGCCCCGTCAGGGTGATGTCAATCGCATCGCTCAGACGGGCGTCAATTTTTGCGGTAAGATCATAGCGCTCGAACCTTTCATTAGGCTGGAAATCCAGGATTTCCACATCCTCGTCCGTGAGGAAGTCGGCTGCCACAAAATCGTTGTCCCCTACCCGAACCAGCGGATTCGCTTGCAGGTCAGCCAGCACCTCCGGACGCACACGGAAAATTTCCGTAGCCGGCGGGTCATCATCAAGCTGATCAGTGAAACGACCGGCCAGGCGGAAGCCCAGGATGGAGCGGCCCTTAGAGCCGTCTTCATTGCGGCGCTTGAGGATGGGGCCAGAGAGGTTAAAACCAAACAGGCGCTGATTATAAGGGTCTGTCAATTCTGAGGATTCAACCTCAAAACCACCGGAAAACTTATTGGATGGGCCCTTGGTCGTAATGGAAATCACACCACCCGTCACGTCACCGTACTGGGCTTCAATACCACCGGTGATCACTTGCAGCTGCTCGATTTCAGATTCCGGTATCAGGTTACCCTGAACCCGGATACCGTCCACGTAGTAGTCGGTAGCGTTGCTCCGCGATCCCCGGATGGCGATTGCATCGCCTTCGTCCGCTGAAGCAATACCCGCAGCGTTGGCAGCGAGCGCGTTGATGTTACGCGTAGGCAGGTTCTTGATTTGGTCACTGGTGATGGTTTGGCCCTGTGTGGTATTATCGGCTTCCACCAGTGGGACTTTATAGTCAGTAACGACTACTTCGTCCAGGGTTAGGGCATCTGAGGTCATCTCTACGTCAAGGATGTTGGTCTTACCAGCCAACACTTTCACGCCGTTGACACGCTGCGTGTTATAGCCCACGTAGCTGACCTCAATAGCGTAAGTACCCGGATCGAGTTCGTTGAAGGCATAGTTGCCGTCAAAGTCGGTCTCGGTACCCGTAATCAGCACATCATTCTTGTACAAAGCCACAGCTCCGAAGATGACCGGCTCGCCGGTATCGTCGGTGACTTTGCCCTGCAGAGCGGTTTGGCTGTACGCCGCCCCTCCCATGAAGGTGAGTGCAAAGAATAAGAGTAAATAACGTACCATAAAATTTCCTGTTTTAAAATTCCATTGAAACCAAGGGTTCAACTAGCTGTGTGTATGTAAATCTATGTGTTTCCGCTGTCGGGGCACCTTTTGAAAAGATGCCATTGCCAAGGCGCGAATATGCGCAATCGGGCGCTAAGATAAGCCCCGGCTCCCAACTTTTATTTGTCGGCGTGCCGAAATTTCTCGGGTCCCCTCCACAGAGTACAGGACCAAAGGTAATGTTTTTGGGAGGCTGCACCTTATCTTTTTTCGCCAAAAGTCAGGTTTCAGATTTTGGGGCTTGGTTCTTTAACGGGGGAAAAGCGTGCATATATAGTGGGGTGAATGCGGCTGGCAAATATAAGGCATCATTTTCAAATGAAGGGCATAGCATTTTAGTCTCTCATCTGACAAGGCCTCTTTTTGAGCGGTTTAGCCGGGTACAGCGGGCGGCACAAAAAATTAGCAGCGCGGTTTTTACCTTTGCAGAAAAAACATGAACCGATTTCGAGCAGCCAGAATCTGCACCCTGTTCCTGGCCCTTGCTTTAGCAGCCTGTCAGCCGGAGGAGCCCGACGGAAAAGAAGAGCCGCAACCGCAGGTATTTGTCGACCTGTTTGTCCGCTACATTGCCCCGCAGGCACGGTACAAGATCATTGCTTCCTTTACAGAGGGAGACAGCCTGTCTGTCGCAAAATCTGTACCGGCCGGTGGGGAGGTGAAATTCCAGAATATCGTCATGCAGGAGCGCCGGCTTCCCAAAGACGTAGTGCGCTACGCTGCGCAGGTAGGCATTCCTTATCTTACTGAGCATACCTTCCGCCTTCCTGCATCCGCGGGCGCACAGCCCCTGGAAGTCACTCTGAGCATGAGCCCGGTAGATACCTTTGAGATTATCGGCGGGAAAGCCAGCCTGAAAGACGGCATGCAGGTCTATCTGCCCGACGGCGCACTGCTACAGGACGAGCGCCTCGTTTTCCTGTTTTCCGATGAGGAAAACCAGGCTCAAACCATCACCCTGCCCGGGCCAATGCAGCGCGACACCTACTTACTGGCAGGGCCCCGCCTGCGCAAGCTTTCGCCCGGCCCGCATAAGCTGTATCTCGTCAAAAAACTGCAGGTCGAACGGGAGCTTAGCGAAACCCAAAACCTGCGGGCCAATGTAGAGTTCTACACCTCTACCCAGGAATTTGAGGTGGTGGCAGACTGAGTTTTCAAAAATTCCTTCTTAGACAAATCTCGTGGTCAAGTCGAAAAGGGAAGCAAAAGCAACCAACGGGAGCGTTGATTTCTTTTTTGGTTTGACTCTAAATCACGAGATCTCTCTAAGAACCCAAAAATTATTACCCCCAGTTTTTCCAAGCCCGCCGAGCAATTGTATCTTTGCGGGCAATTTAAACAGCATTGCCGCCCAAACGGGGCAGCCCAAACGGGGCAGGCTACCAACGGGGCGAGCCAAAAACAGGATAATGCCAAAAGATCAGTCCATTCAGTCTATCCTCATTATCGGCAGCGGCCCTATCATCATTGGCCAGGCTTGTGAATTTGACTACTCCGGTTCTCAGGCCGCCCGCTCGCTGCGGGAAGAAGGCATAGAGGTTTCCCTCATCAACGACAACCCGGCAACAATTATGACCGATCCGGTCACAGCAGACCATATCTATCTGTTGCCGCTGACGGTAGAGAGCATTATCCAGATTTTAGAAGAGCGGCAGATCGATGCCGTACTGCCTACCATGGGCGGCCAAACTGCACTCAACCTGGCTATCGAAGCCGGCAATCAGGGGGTTTGGGAAAAATACAACACCCGGCTCATCGGTGTAGACCTGGACGCCATCGAGCTGACCGAAAACCGGGAAGCCTTCCGCAAGCACATGATCGAAGTGGGGCTGAGCGTCGCCCCGTCCCGCATCGCCAACTCCTTCCTCGAAGGCAAAGAGGCGGCTCAGGAAATCGGCTACCCGCTCGTTATCCGCCCGTCCTATACGCTCGGCGGTTCCGGTGGTGGCTTTGTGCACAGCGCCGATGAATTTGACGCTGCGCTGCGCCGCGGCCTCAGCATGTCCCCCACGCACGAGGTACTGGTGGAAAAAGCCGTCCTTGGCTGGAAAGAATACGAGCTGGAGCTGCTGCGGGATGCCAACGATAATGTAGTCATCATCTGTACAGTCGAAAACCTCGACCCGATGGGCGTGCATACCGGAGACAGCATCACGGTGGCACCGGCCATGACGCTTTCTGACACCGCTTATCAGCAAATGCGGGACGAAGCCATCATAGCGATGCGCTCTCTGGGCAACTTCGCCGGCGGCTGCAACATACAGTTCGCCATCAACCCGGAGGACGAAAAGCTGATTGTCATCGAAATCAACCCACGGGTTTCCCGTTCCTCCGCCCTGGCCAGTAAAGCCACCGGCTACCCGATTGCTAAGATTGCGGCCAAGCTGGCCATCGGCTATACCCTGGATGAGCTGAAGAACCAAATCACCAAAACCACCTCTGCTTATTTCGAGCCTACCCTTGACTACGTAATCGTCAAAATGCCGCGCTGGAACTTCTCGAAATTCCAGGGTGCCGACCACAAACTGGGCCTGCAGATGAAATCCGTAGGCGAGGTGATGGCCATCGGCCGTACCTTCCTGGAAGCGCTGCAGAAGGCTTGTCAGTCGCTCGAAAACAACCGGATGGGGCTGGGTGCTGACATGAAAGAATGGATCAAAACGGCTGATATACTGGAGCGCCTGGAGCACCCGAGCGAAGACCGCATTTTCCGCCTCAAGGATGCGCTGCGCCTGGGCGTGCCCGAGCGCACGATACAAAAGCTGACCCGCATCGACCCGTGGTTCATCAAGCAAATCAAGCGGTTGGTAAAGATGGAGCAGCAGTTGATGCAGTACAACGTGGCGGAAGATATCCCCGAAGAATTCCTGCGCGACCTGAAGGAGGTGGGCTACGCTGACGCACAAATCGCCTGGCTGCTGCGCATACAGGAGGACGAGGTGCGCAACTACCGCAAAAAACTCGGCATACGCCGTACCTATAAAATGGTGGATACCTGCGCTGCTGAATTTGAAGCGAAGACGCCCTATTTCTATTCCACCTTCGACAAAGAAAACGAGAGCATCCCGTCTACGGACCGCAAGAAGATAGTGGTACTGGGCTCCGGCCCCAACCGTATCGGGCAGGGCATCGAGTTTGACTACTGCTGCGTGCACGGCCTGCTGGCTATCAAAGAAGCAGGGTACGAAGCTATCATGGTCAACTGCAATCCGGAGACCGTCTCCACCGATTTCGACATGGCGGACAAGCTCTACTTCGAGCCGGTATTCTGGGAGCACCTGGAGGAAATCCTGGAGCTGGAAAAACCGGAAGGCATCATCGTACAGCTCGGTGGCCAAACCGCACTAAAGCTGGCGGAAACGCTGGACGCCAAAGGCTACAACATCATCGGCACCAAGTTCAAAGATATGGACCTTGCCGAAGACCGGGGTGCGTTCTCCGACCTGCTCAAAGAACTGGAAATCCCCTATCCGGAGTACGGTGTCGCCAAAGATGCCGACGAAGCCCTGAAAGTGGCCCGCAAAACCGGAT
>CAJXXJ010000192.1 GCA_913062745.1 uncultured Phaeodactylibacter sp. | reverse complement strand
CGTCGGGCTGGTGGTCGGCGAACGCGGCGCCTTCCTGGTCGACGACCAGTACGCGCCGCTGACGGACAGGATCCGTGCGGCCGTGGCCGAAGTCACCGACCAGCCGATCCGTTTCGTGCTCAACACCCACTGGCACGGCGACCATACCGGCGGCAACGAGAACCTGGCCGCGGCAGGCACGCTGGTGATCGCCCACGACAACGTCCGCAAACGCATGTCGGCAGGCCAGTTCATGGCGTTCTTCGACCGCGAGGTGCCGCCGGCCCCGGCCGACGCCCTGCCGGTGGTGACGTTCAACGACGAGATCCGCTTCCACCTCGGCGGCCACACGATCGAGGCCATTCACCTGCCCGCCGCGCACACCGACGGCGACGCCATCGTGCACCTGGAGGAAGCCAACGTGATCCACGCCGGCAATCTGCACGACGTGGTCAATGTGATCAGCCACGGTTTTGATGTCAGCGAACAGCCTGGGGTTCTCCTGCCGGAAGGAATCGATCACCGGCTGTGCTGCTTCGTCTTTGCCCGTCAGTCCACGGTCGCGCAGTAATGCGTTGAGCTCCCGACGCTTTTCGTCACGGTATTTGCGCAGATCACCATCGAGAAAGGTAGAGCCGAAGTTAATTTGCATTACCCCGCCGTTGATGCCGAGCTGCCGGATCATATCATCGTTCATATTCCGTGCAAAGCCGGGGGTAAACTTCCGGCAGCTGGAGTGAGAGGCGATGCAGGGTACTTCCGTCAGCGCCATTACCTGCCAGAAGGTGCTGTCGGAGACATGTGAGATATCCACCATAATGCCGACCCGGTTCATCTCCTTCACCACTTCACGCCCAAAGGGGCTGAGGCCGTTCCAGGTACGGGTGGTATCGTAGGAGGAGTCACAAATTTGATTGTCTTTGCTGTGGGTCAATGTAATATACCGGATGCCCCGCTCGTGCCAGTAGGCTACGTTATTCAGGTCATCCTCTACAGGCGACCCGTTCTCCATCCCCATTGGCAGGGAGACGATACCAGCCTGGAAATTTGCTTCTGCCTCGCGCGGGCTGCCCGCCAGAGCAAATTTATCCGGATGAGCTTCAGCGATGCCCCTTACCATATCTATGAGCGAGTCAGCTACTGCTTTCGAACGCCCAGGCTCTTCCTGGTACGAGGCCGGGATGTAAATGGACATGAAGGGCGCATCAAGCCCGCCGGCTTTAGCCCGCACATAATCAAAGTCGCCTTTATCTGTTTCTATCGGAATACCGAGGTATTCGCGCTGCAGGCGGAAGTTTTGTACCCGCAGGCGGTAGGGAAGGTCAACGTGGCCATCCGTTATGATGAATTGCTGAGCCAGCTCGTTGGCTCTTTGCAAAAGGGAGTCTTCCTGACTTTGTCCTAATTGAGCGATTATCAGTATACTGAACAGTATATAAACGGGCTTGAATTGCATAGCGATCGGTTTAATCCGCCGCCAAGTTAGGAAAATCACTCTTCCTCTCCCAATCTACTTGCTGCCTGCACTTCCTGTATGATAGCCAGAACCTGCTCCTCTGGCAAGTCTACTACTTCAACTATAAAATCGGGCGGGCTGCCCTTTTGTAGCAGTTTTTTAATGATCCGTTTATTGACAGCTAAACGCTCCTCTTGACGGCCTTCTTGACGGCCTTCTTGACGGCCTTCTTCACGCCCTTTCTCACGCCCTTCTTCACGACCTTTCTCACGCCCTTCTTCACGACCTTTCTCACGCCCTTCTTCACGACCTTCTTCACGACCTTTCTCACGGCCTTCCTGAAGACCTTTTTGGAGCCCCTCTTCCCAAGCCTGTTGCTTTAGCTCTTCCTGTATTGCTTCTATAATTCCCATGGGTTCAGGAGTTTTTATTAATTGAGATAATGTATTTTCAAATTTACGTGAATTCTCCTTCTTTGTAAAGGCCACGTAGTGATGAATAAAATTAAGCAGTCGGTGAATTTTCGGTTTTGGGACATTCCGCTTCAGCAAGTGGCGGACCACTTGCAATTTGAAGTCAAATAAATCCCGGTCCTCCCAACGTTCCCTTAAAAGTTTTTGCCAAGCCGCCTCCAGCACACAAGCAAAAATATTCTCCGAGGCGGCCAGTTCCTCCGGCGGGTGGTCTGATAGTACAAACGTATTGAAACGATAAATCAATTCCGTACCCCAGTACTCTTCCCGGTACGTGTCAAAATGATACGGCCGATGGGGGTGGGTATAGATAGCCAAAGCAGTGACCGGCCTCTTATACCGATCTTGTATCCGGTAATAATACTCGTACATCCGCCTTGCAAACCCGCTGTCTTTATAGCCCTGAGCTTCAACATGCACCAGAAACCAGTGCTCTGCCCCCGAGTGATGGTGCACTTTAAAAAGCTTATCGGCCCGGCGGTTTTTACTGTTCCCCTCCGGATTGAACTGCGCCAGCTCTTTATCAAGGGGTTCAACAGGCTTTCCCCAATCAATCAACGCCTTTTGGTCAGGAAAGAAAAACTTCAGCATATCCTCTGCCAAATCTTCCAAAATTCCTTTCCATAGTGTATCTCTGCGTATCATCTTTATTGCGTTAGTGAGAACACTGCAAAATAAAAATAAAATATGTCAAAATCAATAAAAAGCAAACAAAATGTAAAATTAGCTCAATTGCCGGAACTCGAACGCTCCGCCCGGCGGCTGGAGCCCGGTAAGGAACAGCGCGATCGCTGGAATGCAGCCGTGCAGGGCTATGCCGACCGGTTCATAGACGATATCTACGCCCTCAACGCTTATGACCCCATTCAGAAAACGGCCACTCCTGCCCTGCCAATACCTGAAGAAGGCCGTTCCATGGAAGGCCTTCTTCAGCGTTTGGAAGAAGATGTGGACCGGCAGGGGCTAAACCCGGCTTCCGGCGGGCATCTCGGCTACGTGCCCGGCGGCGGGTTATTCCCAACTGCGCTGGGCGATTACTTGGCAGCCATCACCAACCGCTACGCCGGCCTCTTTTTTGCCAACCCGGGGGCGGTGCGTATGGAAAATGAGCTACTACGCTGGATGTGCCGGATGGTAGGTTACCCGGAGGGCAGCTTGGGCAACCTGGCTTCCGGGGGCTCTATCGCCAACCTGATTGCCATTACCACAGCCCGCGATGCTAAAGGCATCAAAGCACAGGAAGTACCGCGGGCAGTCATTTACCTCACGCAGCAGGTGCACCACTGCGTACAGAAAGCACTGCGCATTGCCGGGCTGGGAGAGGCTGTCATCCGCTACATCCCTATGGACGAAGGATTCCGGATGCGGGCGGATGCGCTCCGGGAGCAACTCGCTGCCGACCAAGCGGAAGGTTTCCGGCCGTTCTTGCTGGTAGCCTCTGCCGGCACCACTGACACCGGCGCTATCGACCCGCTGTCCAAACTGGCAGATTTGGCGGAAGCCTACCAAATGTGGTACCACGTGGATGCTGCATACGGCGGCTTTTTTATGCTGGTAGAGGAGATGCGCCATAAATTCGCAGGCATTGAACGCTCAGACTCGATTGCCATAGACCCGCACAAAGGCCTGTTTTTGAGCTACGGGCTGGGAGCGGTACTGATGAAGGATGTGAAGGCGCAGTATGAATCTCATTTCTACAAGGCCAACTATATGCAGGATGCCCAGAAAGACTGGGAGGAATGGTCTGCCGCCGATTTATCGCCCGAGCTCACCAAACACTTCCGGGGCCTGCGGATGTGGCTTCCCCTTCAGCTATTCGGCCTGTCCCCCTTCCGGGATGCCTTACGGGAAAAAGCCTTGCTGTGCCGGTATTTCTACCAAAAGGTACAGGAACTGGGGTTCGAAACCGGGCCAGAGCCGGAGTTGTCCATTCTGACTTTCCGCTACCCGGAAGCACGAGGCGGCAGTGATCAGCTCAATGCAGCTTTGGTTGATGCTATTCGTCAGGACGGGCGGGTGTTTCTGTCTTCCACCCAAATCGGCGGCCAATTTTGGATCCGTTTGGCTGTGTTAAGCTTTCGGACCCACCGGCAGGAAATTGACCGTTGCCTGTCGATTTTGGGGGAGCAGCTGGGGCGCCTAAAGTAAAATATTTGGGAGGAGCAATAATTTAGATAGAAAAAGCCTTAATTTTCGGTAGTCTGGGACTCTTGGTGATAAAGCATGCACAAGAATAGCTTGAGCTGGTTCTTTTTATTAGACTAATGATCATAACTATGAAGCACATTGTACTGACGGCCCTTTTCGGAATAGTAGCGGTAACAACTGGGGCTGCTCAGGACCGACCGTCCTACTGCGATGACATACCGGTGATGTATGATAAGACGGTTGCCCCGCCCAGCGATGCGCTGCCCAGGTTCAATACCGCTTCGGTAACAGAGTACAAGGTACAGGTGGCTATTCTGAAATTTACACACCCTAAAGATTACCCTTTCCACAAAAGCCTCGTAGCCCGCTACCGGCCCTGCGAGCAGGTATGGGTAGTGGAGTCTCGCGAAAGCTTTGCCAGCCGGGCCGAAGCTGAAAAGCTGCAGGCAGAACTCAAGCGCCTGGGGTACAAAGGTGCTTACCTGATAGAGCTGCTCGGTTTTCAGTAAGCCCCATTACGTACGCTCTTCCGGCTTTTTCTCCTTTTTATTCAATCTCCGCAGGTTGTAAGATACCGACAGGTAAAACATCCTGCTGTCTACGTTTGAAAAGGGCTGTACATTCACCCCTCCCACGCGCTGCGTGAAGTCCTGATTGAGGAAATTGAGCAAATAGTACTTGACTTGCAGCGTCAGCCCTCCCGGGAACTGCACCCCGCCAAAGACAGAAGGGTTAAGCAGATTGGTACGGTCGCTGAACCACTCGTTGAACTTCTCCTCCTTGTCGCCGTCCACAAAGAGCTTTGCTTTGTAGTTGAACATCAGCTCCAGTTCCCCACCGCCGAAGACGTAAGCCCCCCGTTCAAGGTTGCCGACTTTGAATGCCAGTGGCACGCCCAGCGTATAGGACCGGCGCTTTACCCGTATGTCGTCCAAATCCGGCTCATTCTCGATAAATTCCTGGAACTCCGCTTCCTCTATACCATCGCCTTCCGTGATGAAGCCCACGTTGCGGATGCCGTAGCCGGTAAACAGGCCAAAGTTTTTACCGAAATCAAAGTGCCATTTTTGGCCGGCATGAAAGAAAGCGGAAAAACGGATGATGTTATTGATATCTGCGCCGCCCGCGTCTACGTCAGCAAAAGAGAAAATAAACTCGCCGCCATTGGTGGAGTAAATGTCGACTTTAGGAGCTGGCTCTTCCTGCGCAAAAAGCGAAGTGCTCACAGCCAGTGACAGAGCAAAAAGAATGTACTTCATAGGTTCTGCTTTAGGTGGACGTAAGGTAGTTTTTTTTGGGCAGCTATTGCAAGCCAGCCCGCTATTTTGATGCACGGTATTGCTCCGCCTGCCTGCGTGCCCGTTCCATCATCTTCTGTTGCATGCATTTCAGTACCAGCATCTCCATCCAATCCTGCAATGGCAACAGAATGTTTTTTAGCCCGGTATTGATCAAAGGTAAAGCAACAGGTAAAGGTGGTGAAACCGTCTGCTGCTGAGAAGAGCTTCCGTACAAGAGACTACTTTCTATGGCTTGAAAGGCCTCTTACACACCTGAACCCAGTGTGCTCCAACCCGGTATCTTCACTCGAGCTCATACGGCGCGCGACCCGGTAGCCGCTGCAATAACTATCATTGCAAAGGAAGGATCCTCCCCTGATACTACGTTTTCGGGCCTTCGGCTCCCTGGGGTCAAAGGGTTGCTCCGGGCCTGCCGGGTTACTTAGCAACTGCTCCTGCGGTGTGAGCTGATAGGCCCGGAAATGGTAGTTGTCAAGCGTCCATTCCCAAACGTTTCCGGCCATGTCGTACAGCCCATAGCCATTGGCCGGGAAGGAGCCGACCGGGGCTGTTCGGTAATAACCATCCGCCTCTGTATTGTGGTAAGGAAAAGGCCCTTGCCAGAAATTGGCCTGGTCGGCTGCTTCCTCTGCTGACTGGTTGCCCCAGGGATAGACCGGGTCACTTTGGCCTCCCATCGCGGCCCACTCCCACTCCGCTTCAGTCGGTAGCCGTTTGCCCGCCCATTTTGCGTAAGCCTGAGCATCCTCCCAGGCTACCTGAACGACGGGATGATCCATATTACCTTCGATGGTGCTGCCCGGCCCCAGTGGCCTACGCCAATTGGCACCCACAGTCCACTCCCACCACTGCCCGGGATTGCCCAAATTTGTTGGGCCGTCAGTAGATTGGAAGACCAGAGCCCCGGGTTGAAGCAGGCTGTCCGGAGGCTTAGGCGTGCCGGGCGGCAGTGTCTGAGCGAGCGCTTCCCAGTCGATGGGGCGTTCCGCTACGGTGACGTAGCCGGTTGCCTTCACAAAACGGGCAAACTCCCGATTGGTGACTTCCGTTTCATCCATAAAAAAGGCATCCACGTCGACCCGCCGGCGCGGCAGCTCATCCGCCTCGGCTTGCCGGCTCTTCCCCCCCATCAGAAATGTGCCACCGGGAATGTAAACCATGCCTTCGGGGGCCTCCTCTTGCCGGGCAGGCTGCTCGCCGCAACCCGATGCCCATGCAACCACTATGGCTAAGCTCACAATATTCAAATATCTAATCATTCCCAATACTAATTTGATATTCCCAGGAGTATACGGGCGCATTCAGCATGTGTTCCTCGTGGGGCCGTGCGCGCAAAGACCAGGTATCGTCTCCGCCTACGCCCATCTGCGCGGCGTCAATATTTAGTGCGATAAAATCCCGCTGCGGCAAATCTACGGTATGTCTGGCTTTCATCAAATCCCGCAAACTATAAGGCCAGGCACTGATATTTAGCGCCTTGCCGCTGATGCGTAACACTGGTTGCCCTTCCCCCTTCAGCTCAAGCCAACGGACGCCCATGCGGTTGCCATGCTCCTGCGGGCGGATGTAGGGGGTGCCAAAATCCGACAGCGGCATACGGTAAACGCCTACCTTTGCCCCCAGCTGCCGGTCCTGATAACTCTCGTGCGGGCCTTTGCCGTAGTAGGCGAGTTGATCGTAGGCGGCCGGTAGTTGCCATTCCATACCTACCTTGGGCAGCGGCGGGAGCTCGG
>CAJXXJ010000191.1 GCA_913062745.1 uncultured Phaeodactylibacter sp. | reverse complement strand
CCTGAGATAAAGCCCGGGCGGCTGCCATTCACAATACGCATCTCCAGGCCATGGCGCAGGCACAGCTCAGCGGCATAAATCTTGGACGTCATGCCGCCGGTGCCCAGGCCGTTGTCGCGCTCCTGTATGAATGCTTTGACAGCCTCCGTATTGGTGACGTGCTCGATGAGCTCAGCCTCAGGGTGGAGGTGGGGATTTTGGGTGTAGATGCCGTCGATATCGGTGACCAGCATCAGCAGGTCGGCTTCGCTGATGATGGCGACGTAGGCGGAGAGCTTGTCGTTATCGCCAAAGATGATCTCGTCCACAGCTACGGTGTCATTCTCGTTGATGATGGGAATGTAACCGAACTCCAGCAGCTTATGCAGCGTGTTGCGGACGTTCTCCTTTGCAGTCTCGTTGTCAAAATCGCGGTAGGTGAGCAGGCATTGGGCAACCTGCAGACCCAAACTACCGAAGACTTCATCGAATATCCGTATAAGCTTGGGCTGGCCAATGGCAGCCAGGGCTTGCTTAGACTCAATCTGTGCCGTGCCGGCCTGATGGATTTCCGCAAACTGCCGGGCTGTGGCTATAGCGCCGGAGGAAACCAGGATGACATCGTATGCCTCACGTATGGACAATATCTGACGGGCCAGATTTTCAATAGTGGCGTAGGAAATGCGGTTGCTCCCGTTCGTCAGCGTGGAGGTGCCGACTTTGATGACGATTTTCTTTTTTTGCTCCATGCTTTGTGCTACCGTATTTGACCGTTTCCGTACACCATCCATTTATTGGAGACCAGTTGCCCCACACTAATTGGGCCCCTTGCATGCAGCTTCTGGGTGCTGATCGCAATCTCTGCGCCCATCCCCAGCTGCCCCCCATCGGTGAAGCGGGTGGAAGCATTGTGGTAAACGGCGGCACAATCGACTTCTTCCATAAATGCCCGGGCTTGTTTCTGGTCTTCGGTCACAATCGTAGCGCTATGCCCGCCGCTGTACCGGTTGGTGAGTATAATGCTTTCCTCCATACTGTCTACGACTTTGAGCACGAGGCGGTGCGACAGGAACTCCTCGGACCACATCGATTCCGGTACCGGCTGTAAAGCATCGTGGCGACCTGCCCAGCCGTCCTGATCTGTAATGACTTCCAAACCGGCATCCGAAAGAGCACTGCTGAGGCGCTGTAGCTTGTCTTCCAGCTCCGGCCAGCTCCGGTCAATCAGGACCTTGTCCAGCGCATTGCACACGCTGATGCGGCTTTTACCATTCTTGATAATCGACAACGCCATGCCGTAGTCCGCCGACGCGCCGACGTAAAGGAAGTTGTTCCCACGTCCGCTTACAATCACCGGAATGTTGCTGTGCTTTCGCACAAAAGCGATCAGCCGCTCCCCTCCGCGCGGGATGATGAGGTCGAACCGGTACGGGTTTTCCCGGATGAGCTCCTGAGTAGCGGCGCGGTCCAGCTTCAGATAGTTTACAAAGCCGGTATCCACACCTTCTGCCTCCAGGGCTCTGTGCCAAAGCCCGGCGAGCACCGTATTGGTGTGCAGCGCCTCCTTGCCGCCCTTCAGCCAGATTTTGTTTCCGGCTTTGAAGGCCGTAGCCGCCGCCTCTATCGTCACATCCGGCCGGGATTCGTAAATGATGAGGATTTTGCCGAAAGGCACCGTCTGATTCACTACCCGCATGCCGTTGGGGTGGTCGAAGTGGTAAAGTTCTTTACCAACCGGATCCGCCATCGCGGCGGTCTGCAGGCAGGCGTCCGCCATCGCTTTCACTTTCTCCTTGCCGGCTTTCAGGCGGTCGTACATCGACTCATCCGCCCCATCGTAAGCCTGAAGATCTTTGGCATTCGCCGAAATGATGGCGGCTTCCTGTTCCAATATTATCGCGGCCAGGCGCTTCAACACCTGATCTTTCTTGTTACTTGTTACCATTGTTAAGCGGGTTCTTCTGCCGCAAATATAGGATTTTCCGCTCCGGGGCTTACGGGCCGCGCGCTTTCCCGCTGGCAAATTTCCTCAAAAAGGCTTATCTTACTTTGCAGCACCAAAAACCCGCGCTTATGGAAACTACCGTGCTCCCGGGCAAAAACTGCAAACCACGAACAGCAGAAGCGCCGCAAAAGCCTGGAAAGCCCTTCCGCTGGCTACCCTTGCTCGTGGCCGTTCTGATCGTCCTGCTGGGCGGCTCCGAGTTCTGGAAGCAATTTTATGACGACCCCGGACTGGATGATGCAGCCGTCAGAGCAGCAGAGGAAGAGGCAGAGGAGGTCGCCCGGCGGCATGAAGTCTGGATTCAGTATGTGCTTATTGCTGATTACACCATGAAACGGCCTTGCCTTAGATGTCCGGAAGGAGTCGAAATGGTAACCGTTAAAGCAGGAGAAATATATAAATATGGAATTACTACTCAAGGAAGAGCCAGATACGCAGCAGACCTTTATGCGAGTCTTGGCGTTACATTTTTTGAAGAGTATCGGGGTAGTTATGAAACTTGCAAACGGATGGAAGTAAGCAAAATTGTAGCTTACCGTCTCTTGCCCCAGTCTTTCAAAATAGAAGTAAAGCTTCTCCGCCCACCGGGAAATGCTTACAAAAGTTAATACAGCCATCTATGTGTACGGAACAATTTTCAAACTTCACTTACATCAAGGAAATTGATCTTGAGTCCCTGGGCGATAAGTTTAATATGAGCTATCGCCTCAAACTACTCCTGGAGGAGGCTCTACAGCTCTCCGACTACGGAGAGGCCATTCAACATATTGCTTTTTCTCCGGTAATCGGCGAAGTATTCAGCCCGGAGTCCCGGTATGATCCGTCCCGGAAAAAACTGACGTTGGAATTTTTTATGGACCCGGAGCACGCAGTTTCCTGTACAGAATCTGAATTCTTCTACGCCATGCTGCACGCCTTCCTGCAAGCGATGGAAGACAGCAGGCTGCCCGACGGGTTTGATTTTGAAGCCTTCAAAGAAGACCTGGAAGAGCTACAGTTTGAGCAATTACAACAGGCAGCCTGATGCACGATCTCATTATCATAGGCGGGGGCCAAAGTGCACTGGCCTGCGCCTACTATCTGCGCCGCACCCAGCTGGACTATGTACTGCTCGACCGGCAACCGAGCTGCGGCGGGGCCTGGCACCACGCCTGGGATTCGCTTACCCTCTTTTCTCCAGCCGGGCACAGCTCCCTCCCCGGCTGGTGGATGCCAAAATCCAAAGGCGACTATCCGACCAAAGCAGAGGCTATCGACTATCTGTGCCGATACGAGCAGCGATATGGTTTCCCGATTGAACGCCCGGTGGAAGTCCGGCAGGTGGAGCGGGAGCAAGAAGGGTTTGTTTTACAAACTTCAAAAGGCAGATACCGATCGCGGGCCCTGATCTCCGCCACCGGCACCTGGGGGGCCCCTTACTTCCCCGATGTACCCGGCCGCCTTCTTTTTCAGGGCGTACAGCTGCATTCCGCCCATTACCAAAGCCCGGCCCCTTTTCGCGGCAAGCGGGTACTCATTGTGGGGGAGGGCAACTCCGGAGCGCAAATACTATCTGAACTCTCTAAAGTAGCGGATACCGCCTGGGCCGTACGCCAACCGCCACAGTTCCTGCCAGACGATGTGGACGGGCGGGTGCTGTTTGATGTGGCTTCCGCCAAATACTACGCACAGCAAAAAGGGGAGCCCTTTGATGCGAAAAAATTCGGGTTGGGGAATATCGTGATGGTGCCTACGGTAAAAGAGGCCCGGGAAAGAGGGGCGCTGAAAGCGAAGGGAATGCTCCGGGAAATCTGCCACGATGGCGTAATCTGGACCTCCGGCGAACGGGAATCCTTTGATGCCATTATCTGGTGTACCGGCTTTCACTACGCTACCAGCCACCTGAAAGGGCTGGCCCCTATGGATGAGTACGGCAGAATGGCTACAGAAGGTACGCGCGCCACGGAAGTGCCCGGGCTGTGGCTGGTTGGTTACGGCGGCTGGACCGGCTTTGCCTCAGCGACCGTGATCGGGGTGGGGCGGACGGCGCGCAAAACAGCGCGGGAAGCGGAAGCCTACCTCACTAGCGCCTGATTTTGCCCACCCAGAGCAATTCTTCAGCGCCCGTCAGGCGTACCCGGTAGTAGTACAAGCCTTTCGGCAAATCCACATCTTCCTCAAAATTGACAAAGTAAGCTGTCTTTGCCGCAAAGGCGATCGGGCCGTCTTCCTGCAGCTCAGTAGCGATCATATTGCCGCTCAGCAGCGGATCAGCAGGGTAGCGCGTGGGGTCGTTGGAGTACAGCTCCAGCAGCAAGGGCGTTTCCGCATCCCACTGTGCGCTGAGCAGTTCCCCCTCTACGATGAGTGTTTGCGGGTTGCCGCTGCGTACGGTAGCTTCCAGGGAAAAGTCATAAGCATTGCTCAGAGGGGAAGCCGCTGCCAGCTGTTCCAGCTCAGGTATGGGAGCGTAGGGTTGTACCGCGGGCGCTTCAGGCTCCGGCTCTTCTGCTACCGGCGGCTCCTCTTCCGGAGCAGTAACGGTCGGTTCTGTTTCTTCCGCCGGGCTTATTTCTTCACGGGGGGCCTCTGGCACCTCCGGCGTTTCCGGCAGCTGCGGCATAGGGGGAGGCGTCATGTAGTACCAGGTCAGGCTGGCTATGATGATGAGCCCGAGTATACCCGGCAGCAGCCACTTCAGCGAGCTGTTGCCGGAAGGCTTCTCTTCCTCCGTCAGCTGCTCATCCACGCTGTCCCGGAGCTCGTTCAGTGTTTGGCGGAAACGCCATTCGGCTTCGTTGCTCAGGGTATCCTGCAGGCGCTGATGCAGTTTGACTTCTGCGCCGAGCTCAGGGTCAGCCGCGATCTTGGCTTCGAAATCCCGCCGCTCCTCTGCCGGCAGCGTACCATCGATGTAAGCCTCTATTTTTTCGTATTGATTTTCCATGTGCTAAGCCTTCTTCGCCAATTCTGCATATCGCGCATCTGATTTGACAAGTTTGATCAATTGTTCCTTACACTGAAACTTCCGTTTTTTAGCATAACCGACGCTGCTAAAGCCCATTTTTTCGGCAATAGCCGCCATTTTCGTTTTTGCAAAAAACAGCTGCAGCAGGCGCTGACAGTCTTCGCCCAGCCGCTGAAAAGCGTCCCAGAAGACTTTGGTCTCTTCCTGCTCCTCTATCAGTGTGCCCATTCCGGGCTCAGCTTTGTATTTGTAGTCCTCGGGTAAGGATACCTCGTTCCCGGATTTTTTTTGCAGGCGGTTGCCCCAAAGGTTCCGGCATACTCCGTAAAGCAAGGTGTAAAATCCGCTCGTGAGCCGGAAGCCGGGCTCCGAAGCCTTTCGGAAAATAATAATCAGTGCATCCTGGAATATGTCTTTGGCGTCCTCTGTGGTCCCCCCGTTCTGCCGTATGAGCCGGCTGATGCGGGGCAGAAAATCCTGGTAAATCCTTTGCATGCCGGGGCGGTCATTCTTCCGGATAGCCTGTAAGTGTTGTTCGTCCGCCTGCTTCATAACGGGGTAGTTAATTTGTGCTCTAAGCTAAAGAATTTTGGGTAAACGCTCAACGAATGAAAAGGCACTGTACAATTCTCCGTTGCCTCTTTAAAAAAATTCCCGCTTGCCGGGTATCCTTTTCCGGCCAGCCTAAATCTAACCCCAAAATCACCCGACTGTTTATCCATTTTAGTGTGCATTCCCGCAGTCAGCTTCTCTTTGGCCTGCTTATTCCTACTAAGGCAGCGAAGAGAAGCCCTGCTTTTTTTGGGGCATAAATTTGACTATTTTTGATAAGCATATCGTAAATACAGAACAATGAGCAGACTCCTCTTTCTTTGTCTCGGGCTTTGTTGGCTGACGAACAGCCCACTGCTGCAGGCACAGATTAAACCCATCCGGCCGTTCAATGGCATCAAGGCGCTGATCGTAGGAGTTTCCGACTACCAGCAGCCGGGCATCCCTGACCTCCAATACGCGCACCGCGATGCGGCTGCCCTGGCAGACTACCTGCGGGAAGAAAGCCCATGGCCGGTAGCTTCGCAGGACCTGGTGCTGCTCACTAACGAATCGGCTACCTACGCCAACTTTATAGCGGAGCTGACGGCCATTGCGGACCGCTGCCAGCCCAATGACCGCCTGCTGCTGTACTTCTCCGGGCACGGCAGCATCGAAGCTACTGCCGATAAGCCCATGGGCTACCTCCTGTTTCACGATGCACCGCCCGATTCTTACGCTTCCGGTGGTGCCTGCAAAATCACCACCCTCAACCAGGTCTTTGAAAAGATCGTACGGGAAAAAAAGGCGGACATTTTGCTGATCAGCGACGCCTGCCGCTCCGGTTCTCTGGCCGGGGAGCCATTCCGGGGTGCGGAGACCACTACGGCTGCGCTGGCAGAGCTTTTTTCCGGCGTAATCAAAATGCTGTCCTGCGAATCCACTCAATTATCGTACGAGAGCCCGCACATCGGTGGTGGCCGGGGTATATTCTCTTACTACCTGGTGGAGGGCATGAAGGGGCAGGCTGACCTCAACGAAAACCTGTTTGTGGATTTATTTGAGCTGGAGCGCTACGTACAGGACGAGGTGCGGAAGGCTACAAAAGATAAGCAGCACCCCATCCGGCAGGGAGGCGTGAGCGACTTTAAAGTAAGCCGGGTCGTGCACGGAGCAAGGCACCTGCCGTCCACCGCGCCTTCTTCAGAGCCAGACACAAGCGCGCTTCCCGATATGCAGCAGTTTGAAGCCGCTATAGCACGGGGGCAGCTGCTCTACCCTCAGCAGGGGTCTGCTTACGCAACTTACCAGCAAATGAAGGAAGGGGGGATAGAGCCAGCCTACCGCAAAGCTATGGAAATGCGGCTGATGAGCGAATTGCAGAACGAAGCGCAGCAGGCCATCAATGACTACATTACCTCTCCCGGCCGGGAAATTGCCAAGCGGTGGGCCGACCAATCCATATACGCGCACTATCCCGAATACCTGGAAGTGGCCGCAAGCCTGGCGGGTGAGGAGAACCTCTTCTTCCCGGATATCAAATCCAGAGAATACTACTTCCGGGGAGTGAACCTGCGCCTCAAAGCAGATGCTATGAAAAACCCGCCGGACAGTATGCTGCAGCGCGCCATCAGGTTA
>CAJXXJ010000190.1 GCA_913062745.1 uncultured Phaeodactylibacter sp. | reverse complement strand
CAATGTTGTCTTCTGATAGGTTGTACTTGCAGGTACGGAGAGGGAACAGCTGCTTAATCAGGTCGAGGATGATCTTAAGGCGTCCTTTGGACGTATAGGGGCCGAAATAAGTAGACCCATCGCGCACCACCCGGCGGGTAATGAACACACGGGGAAAGCGCTCGTTTTTTATGCAAATATAGGAGTACGACTTGTCGTCTTTCAGCATCACGTTGTAGCGCGGCTGATGCTTCTTGATGAGGGTATTTTCGAGCAGCAGCGCATCTGCTTCCGTTTCTACTACGGTAAATTCAATGCGGTGGGCATTCTTCACCATTACGCGCGTACGGTGCGCCCGGTCGCGCCGCTCTCCAAAGTAGGAAGCCGTGCGCTTACGCAAATCCTTGGCTTTACCCACATAGAGGATGGTATCCTCTTTGTCAATAAAGCGGTACACCCCCGGCTGATGGGGGATGGTCTCGGCTATGTTTTTGTAATCTTCTGTCTTCATCTTCCCTGCAAAGTAATAACAAAATTGAGGGGGTTGGTTTGCAGGAGGCAGGGAAAATATTCCGGTGAAAAACCGGAGCCTGATTTTGCCACGGCTGGGGCAGTGGCAAAAAATATCGCAGTCGGCCTATCCGGAGTTTCCACGGACCGGTTATTGCAAAATGATGGAGCCTGTAGCTTCTCATCAGCGCGATGCAACTAACTTTCCCCGGCTTCGATTTTGGAAAGGTCGAGAATATCATTAATGATAACCAACAGGTTTTTTGCCGGCTACGGAAATGGCGTTGAGGAAATCCTGCTGCCGGGCATCGCGGGAGGTGCGCTCCAGCATATCCGAGAAGCCGATGATGGCGTTCATGGGCGTTCGGATTTCGTGGCTCATGTTAGACAGGAAGATATCCTTGTGGTGCAGGGCGCGTTCCATATCTGCATTTTTCTCTTTAAGCGGTGTATTGTCGTAGGCAATAGCAAACATTTGCTCGTTTTCGAGATCCGGCTGGCAGTTCCATTCCACCCAGATATAACTTCCATCCTTGCGGCGCAGGCGGTTTTCAAATTTAATGGTGGGCTGTCCGGTATTCAGCTTTGCGAGCTCCTTATAAGCAGCCGGCTGATCGTCCGGGTGGAAGAACTCCATCAGCGGGCGGGAGAGGAGTTCTGCTTTTTCATACCCCAGCTTTTCCAGCATGAACGGGTTCACTTCCTGGCATACGCCCTGCATATTTACAATGCAAAGTAGGTTGAGCGATTCATCAAAGAAGCGGCGGTATCGCTGCAGGCCTCTGTTGACTCTCTGGGACCGGATCAGGCTCATCGCGGTATCTGCCAGCCCTTTCAGCAGCTCGCGCTGTTCCTCTGTGATTTTTCGGGGTTTGCGGTCGATGACGCAAAGCGTGCCCAGGCTATACCCATCCTCGTCCGTCATAGGGTGGCCGGCGTAGAACCGGATATTCGGGTCACCGGTGACGAGCGGGTTTTCGCGAAAGCGGTCGTCCGCTTCGGCATTCTCTACGATCAGCGTCTGGCCGTCCGCAATCGTGTACTGGCAAAAAGATATTCCGGGGCGTCTCGGTAGCACCAAGGCCTACGCGGCTTTTGAACCACTGCCGGTCTTCATCCAGTAAGGTAATCATCGCGATTGGCGTGTTGAACAAATGGGAAGCGATACGGGTAAGGTGGCCGTACTCCTTTTCGCGGAGCGTATCCATGATTTCGTAAAACTCCAATGCATGGAGCCTCCCTTCCTCATTAGCCGGGAGGGGCTGCTTTTTTGAATGGTGCATATTTGTATATTGGGTTGCTCAGGTATTCCAAATGGCTTTTGGAGCCATTTCAAAGGTTAGATATAACAATTTCCCGGTATATCTTTTTTTTTGTTTAACACCCATTTGTCATGAGAAAACGACTCCTTTTTGCACTGTTCCTCGGCTTGCTTTCGTGCAACCCCAAGATTTATCCGGACCGAACGCAGTTTATGAAAGACGGGGAATCGCCACCTATGGTAGACCTGGGCTACTACAAAAGCGTACAGCTCAGGCCGGGACAGGACAGCAGCATGGCGGTGGCGCTGGCAATATCCGGAGGCGGCTCGCGGGCAGCTAATTTAGGGCTCGGCATCATGCTGGGTCTGGAGGACTTTGAAGGGCAGGGCTATCAGGGGCTGCTGCGGGAAGTGGACTACCTGTCTACGGTGTCCGGCGGTGGTTTTGCCGGCGGGGCGTACATCAGCGCGCTGTTTACTCATGAGCGGGCGAAGCTGGAGGGCCCCTTCTCCATGCGGCGGCACGTGCAGCTGAATGCAAAGGAAGCATTAGCCTATTCTTATACCGGGGTGCTGGTACGGGCTACGTTCAATCCCCGGCTTTGGTTTTCTCATGTGGATGACGGAGACGCCCTGGAGCGGGCCATTGACAATCAGGTGCTGGGGTATCAGCTGCGCAATCAGTCTGATACGATCACAGGGCGCAGTATATTGCTGGAAGACTGCTTTGTGCCGGCGGGTTCTGAGCGCCCGGTTACGTTGCCTATGATGATTGCCAATGCCAGCACTATCAATACCATGGCTATTTTTCCGTTCACCCCGGGGGTGCTTGAGCGCTATGGCATCATTGGCTATACGCACCGCATGCGCAAAGAGGTAGACCAGGGGCTAAGCCCCTACGAGGTGCCTCTGGCGGTAGGGATTAAAGCCAGCGGCAGCTTTCCGGTATTTATTTCAAACAGTACCCTGGTGAGCAGCTATAGCGAAGAGCGGCCTTATCTGCACCTGATAGACGGCGCTATGACGGATAATATTGGCTATGTATCCGCATTCGAAGCACTGAGGCAGGACTCTGCCAGGCATAAGGTACTGCTCATTATTGATGCAGACGCAGATGGCAACCGGTATACCTTTTCAGAAAAAGAAGGAGCCCTTTTCTCGCTGGGAGTGGCGGCCCGGCTGCCTTCGAGCGGGCTGGAAGCGAGACGCTCCCGTCTGCGCCGGGAGATTGTGGCGGACTGCGAGCCCCTTCGGATTCAGCAGGTGTTTTTTAGCTTTAGCGTACTGATAGAGGGCAATGACGCTCCCCTTCCGGAAAAAATTATGCTGGAAGAAGAACAGCAGCGGTTGGTAAATCTGTTGCGTACCGGGCAGTCGCTGACGGATACGGACCAACAAATTTTGTACGAGCTGCTCACCCACATCGGTACTAAATACACCATAGAGCCGATAGAGCAGGAATTGCTTATCCTCAGTGGGCAGCTAATTGTAAAATTGCAGCGCGGGCAATTGCTCCGGGCACTGCGTTAGCAGGTAATAAACCACGCCTGGATGTAGTTTTTACCGGAAAAACTTGCAATTAGTTAGCACACCAATTATTTTTGACGTAACTAAAATTGTTTAGAATTTGCCTACATCTCCTATAGCCAAGCGCTTATCCGAAGAGCAGTCCGACATGCCCGGTTTTGTACTGGAGCGGACCGCCAAGCGTATGAAGCAGTTTTTCCAGCAGACGCTTTCGGCAGCCGGCGCAGACATCACGATTGATCAGTGGGTTGTGCTGCAGGTACTCAATCAGCGAGAGGGCCTCAGCCAGCTTGAGATTGCCAAAGCTACCTTTAAAGACGCGCCGACGATCACCCGGATCATTGATCTGCTGTGCAATAAGTCGCTTACGCAGCGGGTCCTCGACCCAAAAGACCGGCGGCGCTTCCGCATCCGGCTGACTAAGCAAGGCAAGGCTAAAATTGAAGAAGTACTGCCTATCATCAAGAATGCCCGCCAAAAAGCCTGGCGCGGCCTGGATGAAGCACAGATGCGGCAGCTGATGGGCACATTAAATATGGTATTCGACAACCTCAGCCCGGAGGAAACCAAATAAACCGTGCAGAGGGCTGAGGCTAAGCAGCCGAAACAAACGAAAAACCAATTTAAGAGCTACTTCCTCCCCTCTGCCTTTACGAGAAGTATTCGAGACCAATAAAACCGCCAGATTATGCATTACTATAGCCAGGGCCAGGTGCCTCCCAAACGGCACACGCAATTCCGCAAGCCCGACGGTACGCTCTACCACGAAGAGCTTTTTTCCACAGAAGGCTTCAGCGACCTCCACTCCCTGCTTTACCACGTCAACGCGCCTACGCAGATTGTACAGGTGGGCGACCCCTATTCGGTAGCGCCTAAGGTGGTAGTCGACAAACAGCTCAAGCACCGTAGCCTAAAGGGCTTTCAGGTGGAGCCGCAGGATGATTACCTCAAAAGCCGGCAACCGGTGCTGGTCAATGACGACTGCAAAATCATCCTGGCCGCCCCCCGCAAGAGCATGACGGATTACTTTTTCAAAAATGCAGATGCGGACGAGGTGATTTTCATTCATCAGGGCAGCGGCCGGCTGAAGACGATGTACGGGACCGTTGATTTTGAGTACGGCGACTATGTAGTCGTGCCCCGGGGTACCATATACCAAATGGAGTTTAATAGCGAAGACAACCGTTTGTTCATCGTAGAGTCTTCCAGCCCCATTACCACACCGAACCGCTACCGCAACAGCTACGGCCAGTTGATGGAGCACGCCCCTTTCTGCGAACGGGATATCCGTAAGCCGGCACAGCTGGAGACGCACGACGAGCAGGGGGAGTTCCTGTTTTACATCAAAAAGCAGGATATGATGTACCCTTACTACTATCTCAACCACCCCTTTGACCTGGTGGGATGGGACGGTTACGTATATCCGTATGCCTTCAGCATCCACAACTTTGAGCCCATTACAGGGCGGGTGCATCAGCCACCACCCGTACATCAGACGTTTGCCGCGCGCAATTTTGTGATTTGTTCCTTCGTGCCGCGCTTATACGACTATCACCCGCTGGCCATTCCGGCACCGTACAACCACAGCAACATCGACAGCGACGAGGTGCTCTACTATGTGGATGGCGACTTCATGAGCCGCAAGCATGTGGAGAAAGGCATGATTACGCTGCACCCCGGCGGCATCCCGCACGGCCCGCACCCGGGGACGGTGGAGAAGAGCATCGGCAAGAAGGGCACAGAAGAGTTGGCCGTGATGGTGGATACTTTCCGCCCGCTACAGCTTACGGAGCAGGCGATGGCGGTGGAGGATAAAGAGTACTATCAGAGCTGGCTGCCGGAGCAAGTGACGCATAACTAAAAACCGAAAACCAAAACCATGGATACACTGACCAAATCAACCACGGAGACCAATCAGGATACCTTCCCCATACGCGGGACGGACTATATAGAATTTTATGTGGGCAACGCCAAGCAAGCTGCGCACTACTATCAGACCGCTTTTGGCTTTGAGCTGATTGCCTACCGCGGCCCGGAAACAGGAGCTAGAGAAACGGCTTCCTACGTTTTGCAACAGGATAAAATCCGCTTCATACTAACTGCTGCCCTGACGCCGGAGCACGAAGTAGCCGAGCACGTACGGCAGCACGGCGATGGCGTAAAGGTTCTCGCTCTTTGGGTAGACGATGCGCAGGAGGCCTTCGACAAAGCGGTGGAGCGCGGTGCCAAGCCGTACCAACAGCCCGAAACCAATGAGGATGAGCACGGCAAAGTCACCACTGCTTCTATTCACACCTACGGGGAGACCATCCACACTTTTGTGGAGCGCAACGACTATCAGGGTGCCTTCATGCCCGGCTTCATCCCTATGGAAAGCCCGATGGAAGTGACGCCTATCGGCCTGAAGTACGTGGACCACTGCGTAGGCAATGTGGAACTGGGGCAGATGAACGAGTGGGTGAAATTCTATCAGGATGTAATGGGCTTCAAGCTGCTCGTTACTTTCGACGACAAGGACATCTCCACCAAGTACACCGCTTTGATGAGCAAGGTGGTGTCCAACGGCAATGGCTACATCAAATTCCCGATCAACGAGCCGGCACAGGGGCTGAAGAAATCACAGATTGAGGAGTACCTCGATTACTACCGCTCAGCCGGCGTACAGCACATCGCAGTGGCTACAGACGACATCATCCACACCGTGGATGAGCTGCGCAAGCGGGGGGTCGACTTCCTGCGCGTGCCGGACACCTACTACGAGACGGTAACGGAGCGCGTAGGGGAAATCAACGAGAGCCTGCAGGAGCTTAAGCGCCTCAATATCCTCATCGACCGGGACGACGAGGGCTACCTGCTGCAGATTTTCACCAAGCCGGTGCAGGACCGCCCAACGGTATTCTACGAAATTATTCAGCGCGAAGGCGCCCGCTCCTTTGGCAAGGGCAACTTCAAAGCCCTGTTCGAAGCCATCGAGCGCGAGCAGGAGCTGCGCGGAACACTTTAACCTGAGGCTTAGATCATGGTGGTCTTAAGATCACCATGGTCTAAGTAGTAGTGGGGCAAACTAACAACTATGGCCTTACCGGAAAATTTGGAAGGAACGAAGCAATTGATTCTGCGCGATTTCGAGCTGCAGGAAGGCGAGGAGCCCATCGCTACCGAGGAAGACTTGCTGCGCCTGCTCGCCGATCAGATTGCGCATATGATTGAATTTAACCTGGAAGTGCTGCTCAGCAACATGTACCGGCTCGACATCAGCGAGCGAAAGGTAAACGCTGCGCTGTCTCCCAACCACCCGGAGCCGGCCAATATGGCGCTGGCCCGCCTTGTGCTGGAACGGCAAAAACAGCGCGCCTACACCAAAAAGCACTATCAGCAGCCGAATTTAGGAGACCTCGGCGGACTGGAACTATAAAAACTACTCTCCCCCCTTCTCCCACTCTCTTAGTCACCCACTCTCCCACTCACCTCGTCTCCCACTCTCTGAGTCACCCACTCTCCCACTCACCTCGTCTCCCACTCTCTGAGTCACCCACTCTCTCCGTCTCCCACTCTCTTAGTCTCCCACTCTCTCCGTCTCCCACTCTCTTAGTCTCCCACTCTCCCCCTCACCTCCTCCCCCCCTTCACTCAAGCCCCTTTCTTCACGCCCTCCGGGCGCTGCTGCAAAAACAGCTGCATCTCTTCCACTACCCGGCCGGCACATTCCCACTGTACGAAATGCCCGCAGCGTGGCAGCATTACCAGTTTACTGTTGCTGATTTGAGCGGCACCCCGACGGGCGACGGCATCTGTATTGAGGGCCGGGTTCAGCATCTTATTCGGGA
>CAJXXJ010000189.1 GCA_913062745.1 uncultured Phaeodactylibacter sp. | reverse complement strand
TGGCTTCGCGCAGGGCATTCAGGTGCGTGCCTCCCTGAGTGGTATTTTGGCCGTTTACGAAAGAGTGGTACTGCTCGCCGTAGTGGTTGCCGTGGGAAAGGGCAATCTCCAGGTCCTCCCCTTTCATGTGGATGATGGGGTAGCGCAGGTTTTCATTGCTCGTTTTGCGCTGCAGCAGGTCGAGCAGCCCGTTGCGGGAAACCAGCGTTTTGCCGTTGAAATTCAGCTTGAGGCCCGCATTCAGATAGGCGTAGTTCCACAGCTGGTTTTCCACGTATTCGCTGCGGAAGCGGTACTTTTTAAAAATGCTCTGGTCTGGCTCAAACTCCACCAGGGTGCCGTTGGGCTCGTCGGTTTTTTTGACTTTGTGGTCTTTGACGAGTTCTCCTTTTTCAAACTCTGCGACTTTGCCCTTATTTTCCCGTACGGCCTTAACGGTAAACTGGTCCGACAGCGCATTGACGGCTTTCGTACCCACGCCGTTCAGGCCTACGGACTTTTTAAAGGCTTTGGAGTCATACTTGCCACCGGTATTGATTTTGGACACACAGTCCACCACTTTGCCGAGCGGGATGCCCCGGCCGTAGTCGCGCACGCTTACCCTTCCGTCTTCGATGGTGACATCAATCTGCTTGCCGTGCCCCATGACAAATTCGTCGATGGAGTTGTCGATCACTTCTTTCAGCAGGATATAAATGCCATCATCCGCAGCAGAGCCATCGCCCAGCTTGCCAATGTACATGCCCGGGCGCATGCGGATGTGCTCCTTCCAGTCGAGCGAGCGTATATTATCTTCCGTGTAGGTTACTTTTGCCATGTGTTTTGGGTTATTGGAGGCCAGAATATTCAGGCGCCGGCGGCCGGATAGAAAGCGGCTTTTCTTCTTGCTGCCTGAGGCGTGCCGGCTGCTGGCCAAAAAACAAGGGGATAATTTCAGCAAAAAGCCGCTTTGCTTGTTAATGAAAACGCGGAAAGTTATCCACAATTGTAGCGAAGCAGGCCTTCCCCCTCAATTTTGAAAACATTTTCGCTAAAATAGCATTTTTAGCCAACAAAACCAACAAACTCCTCACTAAAAAAGAGCTCCGGCTTTGGACCACAACAACATCGACCAGCACCCGGCTATGCAGACGCTCGTAAAGGGCCTGCGGCGCGAATATTTCCTGAAACTTTGGCTGTTTGTCGGCCTTAGCGCGTTCGGTATGCTGTTTTTGTATGCTTTTTTTGCGCACAGCATCATCCTCAGCATATTCGGTTTAATCTGTACGGTGCTGGGCCTTCGCTTCCTGTTCCGGCTGCTGCGGCAGGACGCTACGGAGGACAGCCGCCTGCTGCATCTGCTGCACCATCAACCCAAGCAGATTGTGTGGGTCTACTCTGTGGTAACGGAGCGGCTGCCGTTTGGTTTTCAGGTGGCGCGCTACGGCACCATGTACTTCAAGCTGATCGACGGGGATGATATCGCCGTCAGCCTGCCGATCCCTCAGCTCAAAGTGGTGTCCAAATTCCTGAACCGCCTGCTGCCGCACGCGACCTTCGGCTACACGAAAGACCGCGAGCAGTGGTATATCGCCAGCCCGAATATGCTGCTGCGGGATGAGCGGGGAAGGGATGGGGAGCTGAAGTGGTGAGGGGGAACAAACGGGTACCTTACGCTAGCTTTTCCAGTGCTTCTTCTATTACATCGATGAAAGGGGTATGGTGCTTTTTAGCCAGGTCGAGGGCTTTTTCCAGATGCTGGCGGGCTGCTGAAATGGTATTGGTACTGTACCCAATCCCAGAAGTCAGGGGCTTCCTTCTGCAGGCGCTTCAGGGTGTAATGGTTGACCCAGATCACCAAGACCAAGGGCAGGTCACGAAAAACGAGCTCGCGCTCAAAGTTCAGCTCCGGCAACAACAAGCCCGGGCCCGCCGGGTCTTCAGCCATCAGGCTGTATTCCAGTCCGCTGAGGTGGACGAGGGTTTGGATGTTCCCGTTTTGGGCATTCGCCAGGGCGGGCAGCTTTTCATTAAGGTAGCGGAAGAGCGAAACGACCTGTTCGCCGGTGGTGTCTACTTCGTGCTGGGTGTACTGCGGGAATGTCCTTTTGAATTGAGCAATCGCCTTTTCTTTGGTGCTGAGCGTATCAAAACTGCAGACCAGGGTGGCCGGCTTATGCCGTTCGCTCAGGACGTATTCCAGTTCGTCCCAATCTGCGGTTTGGTAAGTATTGGTTTTAATGCTCATCGGCAGGAATGAATTCGTTCAGCAATGGGTTGGTTTTGCGCTTGCCATTGTATTTCCAGCTCCAGCACCTCCCGTGCCCGGAATTTATTCGTTACAGGAAATTGGTACATTCCGATCGATGTTTTTCCAAATGTACGGAAATTTGCCGATTGCTTTTCATTCAACAAGGGCACCGCAGCCCCAGCCGCGATGCCCTGTTGTTTATCAGCAAGTTATTTTGCATCCATCCCTAAGAGGCGCAGCTCACGCACTCCCGGAACTTATTCGCCATCTCCTGAGCGACGGAAGAGGAGCGCTGGTAGTACAGGCTCTTCACACCCAGCTTCCAGGCGTCGATCATCAGCGCGTTGACCTCGCGTGCCGGGATTTGCGGCGGGATATTGAGGTTGAGCGACTGCGACTGATCGATGAATTTCTGACGGGCAGCAGCCTGCACGATAATCTCGCGCGGGTTGATTTCCCGGAAGGTCTTGAAGACTTCTTTCTCGTGCTCGGTCAGCCCTTCGAGATGCTGCACAGAGCCGTTCTTCAGCAGGATAGACTGCCAGATTTCCTCGCGGTCCATACCCTTTTCCTCGAGCAGCGCTTTGAGGAACTTATTTTTGCGCATGAAGTTGCCTTTAGACAGCCCCACCTTATAGTAGTTGCTGCTGTACGGCTCAATGCCCGGGCTCGTCTGCCCCAGGATAGAGGAAGAAGAGGTAGTAGGCGCTACCGCCATCAGCGTAGTGTTGCGGCGGCCGTAGCCCTTGAGCAGCTCCGGCTCTCCGTAAGCTTCTGCCAGTTTCTGTGACGCTTTTTCCGCCTCTTTGCGGATGTGCGAGTGGGCGCTGCTGTTGAACTGCTTGGCTTCCATGCTTTCGAAAGCGATATTGTTCTTCTGCAGGTAGGCGTGGTAGCCCATGACACCCAGCCCGAGCGCGCGGTGGCGCTTCGCAAAGTTGTGGGTGCGCTCCATGTACGGCTGATTGGCAGATTTCTGCACAAACTCCTCCATTACCGCATCCAGGAACCAAATGGCGGTCTGCACCGCATCGGTATCCTTCCACTCGTCGTACAGCTCCAGGTTCATGGAAGAGAGGCAGCATACGAAGCTCTCGTCCTCTTTGACCGGCAGCGCGATCTCCGAGCAAAGGTTGGAATTGTAGATGCGCATGTCTTTGTCCCGGTAAACGTCCGCCGCCTGATCGTTGACATTATCGCTGAAGATGACGTAAGGCAGGCCTTTTTCCTGACGGCTGTGCAGCACCTTTGCCCAGATGGCCCGCTTGTCCTTATCGCCGTCCACCATTTCCTGCATCCACTTGTTCGTGACGCTTACGCCAAAAAAGATATTCTGAATGGCGTTACCGATATCCTTGATCTTGAGGAACTCCGCTACATCCGGGTGCTCAATATCGAGGTAAGCGGCGAAGGCCCCCCGGCGCACATTGCCCTGAGAAACCGTATCGATCATGGCATCAAACATCTTCAAGAAAGAGACCGGGCCCGAAGATTTACCGTTGTTGCGGATAGAAGCGCCCCGCTCGCGCAGATGGCCGAAGTAGGCGGAAGTGCCGCCCCCGAATTTCGTCATCATGATACATTCGGACAGCGTTTTGGTGATGCCGTCCATGCTGTCTGCTACGTAAGAGCCAAAACAGCTGATGGGCAGGCCGCGGTCGGTGCCCATATTCGCCCATACCGGCGAGGAGAGCGACATCCAGCCGTTGGCGACCAGCGCTTCAAATTTGGGCTGCAGGTCCGGGCGGTTCAGGCGCTCAGCCGCTGCGGTAGTGACGCGGCGCACCGCATCCTGAGGGGTTTCGCCCTCCAGCAGATATCCGCGCTCGAGTACAGTACGGCTTTCCGGCGTCAGCCAGTGGTAGGGCTTAGGGTATGGCATGGTCTTGGTCATGGTCAGTGTATGTTTTCTGGGTTAGTGATTAGAAAAGATCATCAGCGGTGAACGACTGATTGTGCTTAGAGTACTCTACCGGGCGCTTAGCGAAGAAGTCATCCAGGGTATTGGCGAATACCTCCTCCTCAAACCAGCTCATACGGCGCAGCAGCTCCTGGTCAATCTCGAAGATCGGCTCCAGCTGTATTTGCTGCAGGCTGGTATTGATGCGCGACTTCATGAAGTTGAGCAGCATCGCTTTGGACACATGCTCCAGCTCGCCCTGCTCAAAAATCCAGTCGAGGATGCGCTGCTCCTGCTCGATAGACGCCTGCGCGGTCCGGTAAATGACGGCCTCGTACTTGTCTGTCATCCAGCTCGGGTTCTCCTCTACGATACGGTTGAAGATATAGATGCCGGCATTAGCGTGGATTTGCTCATCCTTGCTGGTCCAGGCGATGATATTGCTGGTATTTTTGAGCAAGCCGCGGAAGTGGGTAAAAGACAGCACCGTAGCAAACTGGCTGAAGAGCGATACATTCTCCACGAGGATAGAGAACATAATCAGGTTCAGGCCAAAGGCTTGCTCCGGGCTTTCCAAAGCATCAGCAGCTGTGCGGTCGCGCAGGAATTGCACCCGCTCTTTGAGGACAGTAGACTGCAGGGCCTGCTCAAATTCGTTATCGAGCCCCAGCACGCTCAGCAGTTGTGCATAAGCTTCCGAGTGGCGGAACTCACACTCCGCAAAGGTGCTGCCCAGCCCGTTGAACTCCGGCTTGGGCAGGTGCTGGTACAGCTTGCCCCAAAAGGACTTTACATCCACCTCTACCTGTGCCACCGCCAGCAAAGTACGCTTAATAGCGTGGCGCTCGTGCTCCGAAAGCTCTACACGGAAGTCCTGGATATCGCCCGTAAAGTCGACCTCGGAATGCACCCAAAAGGTCTGGTTGATGGTATTGATAAAATCGAGCACCTCCGGGTACTCGAATGGCTTGTAGGCCAGTCTGGGTTGAAATATGCGGCTCATGGCTAATGCATTTAATGCCGACGGGGAAAGTGGAATGCGCAGCGTAGAGGACCTTTGCCTGTGCGTGCATCAGCAGGCGGGCCGTACCCTGCAAGCCCTAGCTCCCGAAGGCTGGCAGATTAAAAAATGGAGTATCAACGGCCGGTCTTCTGACTTCCCCACCGGTTTGCCGCCTTCCCGCCCGGGTGTCGCAGGCAGTGGCTTCGCTGGCAAAGGGTGTATACGGGGTCACAGCAGCGGGTACTGTTCAGGAGTCGCACCTGATTCCCGATTAACATTAAGTGAATGTTAATTTTCCATTGATTAGTGCAAGATACGGCAGAGGGTTAATTTTCTCAAGCCCTTACTGTCTATAGTTACCAACAAAATGTGGAAAACTTGCCGGAACCCTCGCATTTACTAAGCCTGCAATGGTGTGTGGAAAATGTGGATAAGTGAAGAGGGCTTACAAATTGGTGTGCCCGTTGTATATTCCGCTTATGATTCTTGCATTCGACAGCCACTATAGCGCAGGCAGCGTGACTACGGCTTACGTGGAATTCGCCGGCTGGGCAGACCAACAAGCAGCAGACAGCCGCTGGTACAGGCTTCCGGCAGCAGCACCCTACGAGCCGGGGCAATTCTACAAGCGGGAGCTGCCGGGCATCCTGCACGCTCTGCAACAGCGCGGCACTTCCGGCTTGCAGTACCTTTTGATAGACGGGTATGTCGCGCTTGATGCAGAAGGCCGGCCTGGCCTGGGCGCTCATCTGTACCGGGCGCTCGAAGGGCGTTACCCGGTCATTGGCGTAGCCAAAAACCCGTTTCGGGGAAGCCCCCATGCCTATCCGCTCACCCGGGGCGGCAGCAAAAAGCCACTGTATATTACTGCCGCAGGCATTCCGGCAGAGGATGCCGCCCGGTTTGTTGCCCAAATGCATGGGCCGCACCGGATCCCAACGCTCCTTAGGCAGGTAGATCAGCTTTGTCGAAAGGCGTAAAAAAGCCGGGCAGGGCTCTACTCTACCCCCACCCGGCTCTCTTTTTTCAGGCTTACTGCGTCAGGGTGCGCGACCAGAGCTCTTCGCCTTCCTGATCGAATACCGTAATCTTCAGCTCGCGCTCCTTGCGGGGGCCGGAGAAATTGAGAATGCCGAAATTGTGCTGAGTCGTCAGCGTACCCTCTACCCGCAGGCGGTTGTCCTCCGTCACTTCGTGCCCACCGCCGGAAGTCAGCGGGGAGATAGTCAGGTCGTAGACTTTATTGCCGGCGCTGTTGGTGTACTCGCTCATCTCAGTGTGGTGGCGGTCGCCGGTGACAAACACGACGTTGCGGATGCCCTCTTCCTCAATACGGCGCAGCAGGTATTCGCGCTCCGACTTGTGGTGGTTGGCGTAGTTCTCATACTTTTCCACCGTATTGAGCACCTGCCCGCCGATGCAGACCATTTTGAAGGGCGCGCGGCTGTTGGACAGCGCATCGATCAGCCACTCGAGCTGTGCCTTGCCGAGCAGCGTACGTTCGCCGGTCGTCCGGTTATTGGGGCTGCGGTAGTAGCGGTTGTCGAGCAGGAAGAAGTCGATATCGTTATACTGAAAGTAGGACGTAATGCCTTTGTGGCCGGGTATGCCGTAGGTCGGGTTACCCCAAAACAGCTTGAATGCCTCCAGCGTCTTGTCTTTGTGGATGAAGCTGCGATCGGCGTTGTTCGGACCAAAGTCATGGTCGTCCCAGGTCGCAATGGTTGGGTACCGCTTCCTCAATTCCTGAAAGGCTGGCTTGTTGGCGAGCGCCGTGTAACATGTTTCGATGTACGAAAAATCATCTTCGGAATCTGCATATACATTATCCCCGATCCAAAGGCAAAGATCGGGTGCTATATCGAGGTACCTGACCAAAGCGGGGGCGGGCTCAAATTGTTTGTGGCAGCCGATCACCGCCAGGCGAAAGGGCTTTTGCCCAAAGGCTGGGGCCAGGAAAAAATGGCACA
>CAJXXJ010000188.1 GCA_913062745.1 uncultured Phaeodactylibacter sp. | reverse complement strand
CAATAGGCAGCGGCATTTACTTTACCACCCGGCGTGCCCGGCGGCGGGGGTTGCCCATCTGGGATGCACTGACGCGCCGCCTGTTGTGGAACCTTGCCATCCCGCTGTTGACCGGCGGTCTTTTCTGTTTGACCCTGCTGCGTGCGGGCAGCACGGATTTGTTAGCAGGAAGCACTCTGGTCTTTTACGGCCTGGCGCTGCTTAATGCCAGCAAGTATACGTTGCAGGATATTCGCTATCTGGGATTGACTGAAATCGCGCTGGGCGTTTTTGCTGTTTTCTGGCCCGCTTATGGGCTGGAGCTGTGGGCAGGTGGCTTCGGCCTGATGCATTTGCTGTACGGCACAGCGATGTACCTCAAATATGAACGCACCGCATGAAGAGCATCATTACCAAACTAAATCAGGCATTCGACCACCGGGTACGGCTCGGCATTATGTCTGTACTGGTGGTCAGTGACTGGGTAGAGTTTACCTACCTGAAAGAAACGCTGGGCCTCACCGACGGACGGCTGGCCAGCCATATCAAAGCGCTGGAAAAAGCAGAATATCTGGAAGTACGCAAGCGCTTTATCGGGCGGAAGCCCAACACTACTTACCGGGTGACCGGGCAGGGGCGCAAGGCTTTTCAGGACCACCTCGATGCCCTCGAAGCACTGCTGAAAAATACGCGATAACTCTTTTTTTACCCTTTAACTTTGAATTTCAAAGTACTTTATGATGATACATGAAATAGCATTGGAAAGAACTTACGGGTTGCGCGCCCGTTTGCTGGAATGGATGGCTAAGAAGGTGTACTGGTTTGTACAGGCCTGCCCCTCGCTGCGGCGGCCGGGCTGGGCCATCAGCCTGCAGCAGCTACAGCGCCGGCCTGCCGGGAGCCTCGGCCGCGGTATGGCTGACTTTTACGAAAGGGAGCAAATACAGATGATGGATGGTTACGAGCGCCACGATGTTTTTCATGTTTTGTTGGGGTACGGCACAGCAATACAGGAGGAAGGCCAGTTGGTGTTCTGCCTGCTCGGCAACGGCAAGCGCTCTGTACCCACTATAGCCTCTTCGTTGATGGCTGCTTTGTTTTTTCCGGAATACTGGGGCGCATTTGCGGAAGCATACCAGCGCGGGCAGTGCGCCCGTCCCTTCTGGCACTGGCAATTTGAGTACTTACTATCTGAGCCGGTCAGCCTGCTGCGGCAGATGACCGGGCTTGAGGCAGGCTCACAACGCGTTCTGCAAAAACGATAATCAATGGTACAGAAAATCATGCGGCTGGCACGGCTGGTTTACTACGGCAGTTGTTTGCTGCTGCAACAGCACTGGCGCTTCCGCAAATACTAGTGGCTCAAGCCCTAAGTCATGCAGTCCATCTGTGCGTTTTCCACCGGATACTGCCGGTAAAGCTGCCAGATTTCCTCCGGAGGCAATGCCCGGTCGTATACCCGCAACTCATCCAATACGCCTTTGAAACGGCGGGCGTTGCCGGACTGCACGCAGGGGCTGTTGCCAAAGGAAAGCGGCGCTTCGTTGCTGATGTCTACTCCGCTGCAGCGGAACCCCTTGCGGGCCAGGTGGCCGTTGATATAGGTAAACGCCCGGGTACCTTCCCGCGTAAGCGCAAAGTGGACCCAGGCGGTTGTGTCGAGGGCAGGCGTAAGCCCGGGAAAGAACTTATCCGGCGTTTCGTGAAATTCGGTGCGGACTTCCTGACTGCTCATGTCGAGCAAGAGGTCCAGCATTGTAAATTCCTCGCACTCCTGCCGCTTGGACAGCAGGCTCTGCCGGAATACCAAATACTGCTCCGGCCTGAAATAAAAGCTGATGGTGAAATCAGAGGTGGTAAAGTACTGATTGACCCGCCCCTGAAATTCAATGTAGTCATCAATCCCGTCGAGCAGCAGCCCATCGTCCTCCACCCCGCACCAGCACCCGATATTCCCGTAGGTGATGCCGTCGGAGCCGTAGCCGGTTTCGTCCCGGGCGGAGCAATCGTTGAAAGAGTAATAGGCCACCAGGCCTTCCTGCAGGAAAGAGGGTGTGCCGGGTGCTGTCGGCTGAATACCGAACAACACGAAGAAGCTGACTGCGTACAGGGTGACTGACTTCATGGTAAACAGGGATTGGTTTCACATGAAAAATTATGCAATTTGTGCCAGACCACCAAAATACTTGCCCAAAAAGACGGTGTATCAGTATCCGGTAGCGGAAGCGCCGTAATCTGCATTGATCAGGTACAGCACGGAAACGCCTGCCAGGAAGTAGTGATCGTTTGCATCCGGGTTGCCGTTGACGCTGATGCCGTCGAGGTAGTCGCTCAGGGTAGCACGCAGCCCGAACTCACCGGACATGATCAGCGACTCTGTAATATCAAAGCGGATACCCAGCGTAACCGGGAATACGATAAAAGAAGAGGTGTCGTCGGCTTCCGGAAAACGAGCGCTGTTACTGCCGTTGGTATCCACCTCTGCATCCCCGAAAGTCAGGCCCAGGCCCAACCCGATGTAGGGAGAAGCCTGACGGTTGTACAGGCCGGCGTTGTTGAAGCGCGACTGCCCGAGAAAGTGATATTCGCCCTGAATAGCGACTTCCAGAATACCGGCTTCCATTTCCCAGTCCCGGCGGTTCATATCCGGGGAGCTTGTTGGCTTATTAGCGTCTGCTCCGCTTATTTTGGCAAAAGAAACAGACCCTTTGATGCCAATTTTGGGATGGACCATGTAGCGGTATTGACCGCCGAATGCCAGTTGGGTCTCATTGGCGGCGATGGGTTTCGGGGCCAGGTCGCCCATGTAGTTCGCAACGCCTATAAACAGCCCGGCTTCTGAGCTCGTCTGCGCGAAAATGTAGAAAGTGGAACACAAGAGAAGCGTGGCAAGTAAAAGGCTCTTTTTCATAGTGTGTGTTTTTTGGTAATGAAGGTAATAGAGCATGACCGATGTGCAAAAGGCTGTGTAATCTGTTCAGGCGACCGCTTTTCCGCACACCATATACAATAATAAAACTTTTTCCTATCCGATGTTTAGTTTTGACGCCTTTGGCAGGTAGCCGTCACTGCCCGGCGCACTTACTTTTTTTGCGCAAGCATGACGAAGCCCCTTCCTTGCGGTACCGGAAGGAAAAATAAAACCCCCAAAAACACAGTCTTGCCTTACTGCCGGACGAATCGCGCGCTCTCCCGGCTACGCCCGTTTTGCAGCTGCAGCAGATACATGCCGGCGGGCAGTGCGGATACATCCATCCGGAAAAAGTCAGTGGACTGCCCGAAAGGGTAGCGGAGCAATAACTCGCCCTGCAGGGTGAAAACTTCCACGCTTGCTCCGGGCTGCAATTGCCCTTCGTACTGCACGTTCAGCTGTTCACCCGATACCACCGTTGGGAACAATTTCAGCCCACCCGCTGCCTGTCCAAAGCGTACCGATACCGGGCCGTGGTACTCATATTGCCCATCGTAGTCCACCTGCCGCAAGCGGTAGTAGTTGAGGCCCGCTGCGGGTGCCCCGTGGGTAAAGCGGTAATCCTGCGCCTGCTGTGTCGTGCCGGCGCCCATTACCCGGCCGATTTCTTCGTAGCGGCGGCCATCGGTGCTGTGCTCTACGGCCATGTAGTCGTTATTGAGCTCGGTAGCAGTACGCCACTGCAGCAGCGTTTGGCTGCCCCGGGCACTGGCGGTGAAGGATTGGAGCGTGATGGGCAAAGGCGCACTGGGCGTGCCGTTGACCCCAATGCCGAATTCGGAAAAGCTGGTTATGTCATTTCGGGTAACCGACACGACTCCGCCGCTTTCTGAGCAAGGCAGGGAAACCCCGCTCGGGCTTACCCCCGTCCAGACACCACCGACGGACTTGATACAGGCGCAGGGGTTTCGAAAGTTGCTGTACACCCGCCCGGCCAGCGTGATATCGTATTGCCCTGCGAAGGAGCCCGGCCCCACGGGTGTGATGTTCCATACGCCATTATCCAGCAGTTCGGTATAGGTATTGCCCCCGTCGTCTACCGAAACGGAAGGAGGCAGGCTGCTGCTGAAGCTGGCATCGATCTGATTGACCCCGCCCGTGTTGTCAAAAAACAGAATCACGTTCTGATAGCCCTGCGGCAGGCTGCTGCCCACAGGAAATGGATAGGATTCCTGGTCGATGACATTGCGGCGCAGCCCCCCGCCGTAGAGGTAGCCGTTGGTGTTTCCTCCGGCTACCGCATTGGCATCGTCGTTATCGATGTGTAGCACGAAGTTTTGAGCATCGATGCGGGCATTGGAGAAGGTGAGCACTTCCGAAAGCGTAGTGCCGCCGTTCAGTTCTTTGTCCCCGCTACCGGCAATCGTCAGGCTGGCATAGTCGAAAGCGGACTCCACGACCTGCCCGCCCGGCCCCGAATAGGTGGTAAGCGAGCCGGCCAGGAAGTTAAATGCATCGCGCGTGCCGTCGATGCCTGCAAATACATTGCCCGGCCCGGTCAGCTCCAATTCTCCGGCTACATTCAGGCTGGCGACGGAGGGGTTGCTGCCGTTATTGGCATTGCCGATGACCTGTCCGCCCACCGTGAGCTTGCCATTGACGTTGTAGGTGACTCCGGCACTGTTGTTATCGGTAGTGACGTACAAATCACCGGATTGCAGAATAAGCTCCCCGTTGATGGTGAGGGTGCCGGCGTTAGCGGTATTATTGCTCCCGTCGAGGCCATCCATAGATACATCACCGCCGGTAAGGGTGACGGTAGTGCCGGGACCAATCGTCACATTGAAGAAGGTAGGGGTGCTCTGGCTCGGAGTACCAATATTGTACAATGCGGCAGTGGAGGACCAGGTTAGTGTCACATCGGTAGCGATAGTGAGGTTGGTGGTGGCCGCGCCCCCGGTATCACTATCTTTGCGTAAGCGGGAGAGCTGTATGCTTCCGTTGCCGGAGATCGTGCAGGCTGGCCCGTTGATATCCAGGCTCATGCCGTCTCCGATTGCGCCCATTGCGCCGTCTACTACCACGCTGCTTCCGTACACCTGCACGTATTCATTGCTGCCGCCGCCGGCGATTAGGGTAGCTCCGGGCTGCACTTCCAGATTATTTACGGAAGGCCCTCCGCTTGCCATTTCGATGGTATGCCCGGGCTGGACGATCACGCTGATGCCGGGATTATCGGGATTCGTAACGCTCGTGCCTGTGCCATCCGGCAGAGAATTCCAAATCCCGCTGCCCGTCCAGGAGCCGCTGCTTTGGGAATAAACGGTATTGGGCACGGAGCAGGCCCCCGGGTCGGTTACCGTGACCGGCAATGTGCAGCCCCCTCCGCTTGCGTCCGTGATCGTCAGCAGCAGGTCGCCTGCGCCGGCGGTACCTGCCGCGGTGGTGAAAGTGGCGGGGCTACCGTAGTTAGCGCCTCCCGGAGAGACCGGTCCGCCGGTAAGCGTGTAGTTTCCGGTAAGGTTGAAGCCTGTGGGGTCCAGCTCAAAGGTGAAAAAGTCATCATTAGGGTTGTTGGGTGTACCGTTGCTGTTGCACTGTATGTTGGCCAGGCCGGCGTCCACCAGATTGCAATTGGGGGAGCAGGTGCCGGGGTCCGTAAGCGTTTCCGCAAAGGTACAGTTGGGGTCCGTACCGTCCACGATGGTGATATTCAAGTCGCCTGCTCCGGCAGTACCCGGGTCGGTGAGGAAAAAAGTGGGTACGCCGTAGGTACCACCGGCCGGCGTTACATTCGTGCCGGTGACGGTGTAGCCGCCCCCCAGGTTGCTGCCATTGGGCTCCAGGCTAAAGGAGAAGCGGTCGTCGGTGGGGTCGCCGGGAGTGCCGTTGTCGTCGCAGATGAGGTTGGCGAGGCCGGAGGCGGCGAGGTTGCAGGCAGGAGTAGAACCTGTAGATATGGTGTAAAAAAAGTCATCAATCATGAGCCGCTCTGTACTACCTTGCGCGGATATCCGGACGATAAAGTCACCGGCAGCCAGGGCATTCGGGCTGTTGACCACTTGCGTGAAAGTGGACCAGTCAGAGGTGTTGCCCAAAGCGGAGTTATCGATCACCCCGTTGTTGCCGATACTGGTAGCTACGGTATAGCTGCTGCCCCCGTTAAAGCTGTACTCTACCAGGAAATCCGGGGAAGGGCTGCCATCCCAGCGGCGGGCGGCAAAACCGAATTCGCTGAAAAATTCATTCGCGCCCAGAGCGGGATTGTACGTAGCCGTCCAGACCACGCTGCTGTTATCCTGCAGCCTCCAGGCGTAAGTGCCCAGTGCCCCGGAAAAGCCATCCTGACTGCTGCTGGTTTCCCTCAATGCAGGCCCGCCGGTAAAAGTCATATTGGCGTCTGCGTAGACGTGGTCAGTTTGGTAACTGTTGATTGCACCCGATCCCGCCGTCCAGTTTCCAGCTACGTCAAAATTGATGAGATTGGTTTGTGCGCTGCCCGGGGAGGCGAAGGTTGCGGACAGGAGCAGGATAAGGGCTGTTTTCAGGAGCGTAGCGGCACTGTTAAGAGCTGTTTTATTTTTGGAGACTGCGAGGTAATTCTCCCAAGACAGGCATAGCCCGGCCGCGGCTAACAGGTAACGAGGGGTAAGCATTGTTCTGAGTGTTTAGTGTATTGTTTATCCAACTACAATATACTACGGCGCAAACACTTATACCCGAAAACAATGTTAAATCAAGATTAAATAACAGCCTGGGGCGTGGGAGCCGGCCGGACACCGGCTCCCGCGCACTTTTCAGGCTTTGCGGTTACTGCTTCACAAAGCGGGCAGTGCTCAGCTCCCGCCCGTTCTGCAGGCGGAGGAGGTACAAGCCGGCGGGCAGGTCTGCCACCGACAGCTGCAGGGATGCAGCCGTGCCGACCGGCATAGGCACCCGGCGCAGCAATTGCCCGTCCGCGGCATGCAGATGCAGCACAGCACCGGGCCGCAGCTGCCCGTTGTAGCGCAGGCCCAGCTCTTCCGCTACCACCGTAGGGAATACCTCCAGCTCCGTAGCTGCCTCACCGAAGCGCAGGCTCACCGGGCCGTGGTACTCGTACTGCCCGTCGTAGTCTACCTGCCGCAGGCGGTAATAATTCAGCCCGGGGCCGGGCTCGTAGTGCGTAAACTGATAATCCTGTGCCTCCTGCGTGGTGCCGGCACCGGCGACCCGACCGATCTCCTCGTAGCGGCG
>CAJXXJ010000187.1 GCA_913062745.1 uncultured Phaeodactylibacter sp. | reverse complement strand
ATGCTCATAAAGTCCTCACCGCCGCCAGCCATGGCAGACAAAAACATCGGCTTAATGCGCTCCACAAACATCATGGGCAAGCCCATTTCTTCAAAGTGTTCCTTTACCATGGTGTATTCCTCCTCTTCAAGCAGGTCGGAAAGCGTAGTGTCGCCCACCATGAAGGACTTCATCATCAGCGGCATCATCTTTGACATATCCGTCATCTCCTCCATATCGATCTCAAAGGCTACATGCTTAACCGACTCGAAGCGGTCCACCACAGCCTGTGGGAGAAAGTAATCCTCTTTTCCAATCATGTGGATCGTACCGTACAGATAAGAGGGCGTCTCCAGCCCCTTGCCGGAAATTTCCCACAGCAGCGCTTTGTCATCTGCAGTAGGCGCGAATGCAGCAGAGGCAGGCTTTTGTGCCCAGCCGGCAATCGCCAGAATGCTCAGGAAGAAAGAAAAAACAGTCTTTTTCATCATCAGTAAGTAATTGTAAAAGTTGTTGGCCCGGCCGGGCGCGCAGGCACCGCAGCAAGGGCGTCGGTTACGTTATATTAACGAAAGCAGCCCCGGAAGATGTTGTGGGGCGAAGATTGGCAGTTGCGTTTGGTAGGGAATAACAAAGTTTTACAGGCGGAGTTGCAAATCAGGCGGCTTTTCAGATATCTTTAACCCTAAAAAATGACACCATTCCACCTTGCTTTTCCGGTAAGTGACCTGCCCGCTACCCGTGAATTTTACGAGCAGCTGTTGGGCTGTACCGTAGGCCGTACTTCCGGCCGCTGGATCGATTTTGACTTTTTCGGGCATCAGATTACTGCCCACCTGACCGATGAGCCGATGCCGGAGGGGCCCACAAACCCGGTGGACGGCAAAGCCGTGCCGGTGCAGCACTTTGGCGCTATCCTGAATATGGACGAATGGAAAGCACTGGCAGAACGCCTCGAAGCAGCAGGGCGGGAATTTATCATCGCCCCCTACATCCGCTTTGAAGGAGAGCCCGGCGAACAGGCTACGATGTTTTTAAAAGACCCAAGCGGCAATGCGCTGGAATTTAAAGCCTTCAAGGACAAAAGCCGGATTTTTGCTACGGAGTAATTACTCCTCCAGCAGTTGCTCCCGCAGTTCGGGGTACTGCTCCCAGTAGTCTTCCATCAGCCGGCGGCTGGGCACAAACAGGCAGCGCTTGCCGAAAACCCCTTTCTCCGAAAGGTACAGGCTGCCGATGGACAGAAACAAAAAGCGGCTGACTGTGATGCGCTCAATGCTGTGAAAGGGATAGCGGGCGGTCTTGAAGTAGTTCGTCACGTAGAAGAAAGCCGCGTCTGCTTCCACACGCTTGAGCCGCAGCAGCGTAAAGACAAACAGCAGCACGCCGGTGACGTAAAAGAACACCACCCCTGCTTTGAAGTAGATGGCCGGCGTATTGCCAACGTAGTCGTACTGATAAAACAGCGCCGCCAGGGTGAAAGCCCCGAAGAAGACGATCCAGAAGACCGGAATAAAAAATTTGAGCAGTAAGGTGGCGTTACTCGATAGTCTTTGCATTAAAACTCTTCATTTGCTTTGTTCACACGGGCGGAGACCACGATGCTCACCTCGTAAAGGATGTAGAGCGGAATACCGATGAGAAACTGCGTGACCACATCCGGTGGCGTGATCAGCGCGGCCAGCATCAGTACGCCGATGATAGAGTGCCGGCGGTATTTCTTCATGCCCTCCGGCGTCACCAGGCCTACCTTGGATAAAAAGTAAACGATGACCGGCAATTCAAAGATCAGCCCGGCAGGTGCCGTAAACATGATCATATAATTGATAAAGGAAGACATCGTCGGGGTATTCTGCACACCCGGTATCTGATAGCCGGCCAGGAAATTGACCGCGAATGGCGAAATAATATAGTAGCCGAACAACACGCCCAGCAGAAAAAGGATGGAACACACGGCCACCATGCCGCGGGCTGCCTTGCGTTCTTTTGCGTACAGCCCCGGCTGAATGAAACGCCAGAACTCCCACAGCACATAGGGGAAGGAGAATATAAAGCCCATCACAAAAGACACTTTGATACTCATGATGAAGGGCTCTCCGAACCCCGTGGCAATTTTAGGGAAATCCGGCGGCCGGAAGCACATCGTATCCCCCAGGCCGATGGCTTCTGAGAAATTACAAATGGCTACATAGGAGAAAAAGTCCTGCTTGGTGGGCCCGAAGATAACGGTGTCAAACATCCACCCCTGAAAAAGGAACAGCACGATACCGAGCCCGACAATAGCGATCAGCGAGCGGATGATATGCCACCGCAGCTCTTCCAGGTGCTCCAGGAATGTCATTTCATTTTGGCCTTCGCCAGACTCCAGCCGGTCTACATCGATTTGATCAAGTGGCATACTTCAAGGTCTCAATTGTCCCTATAAGATAGCTCTAAGTGCGAGAAAGTTTAAGCCGCACCGTGTAAGCTCTGCAAATGTAACAAAAAACTGATCGTAGGCTGTAACGAATAACTCCTGCCGCATTATGGGGTCGTAACATCGGAAAAACGGACATCCACAAAGCGCTCGCTTTTCACTCACTTTAGGCATCATCAATCATTTTTTCACCGCAGACGGCCTGTACCGGCCCTGGCCTTCCGTTGCTTTTCGCGAAAGCGGCAGCAGATTGCCCTGCCTGTGCTGTGCCCGTACTAAACCAAATCCTTATGTCTATACCCAAGGACCCGCGGCAGCTGATGATCAACCTGATGTACATCGTGCTGACCGTTTGTAATCTGCTGGCGCTCTGCCAGGCCGGCTTCGCCCAAACCGAATCCGGTAACCCGGCACTCAACGACATCACCGAACGGAAGCTGCAGCGCCAGGAACACCCCCTACCCTACGCTCCCGTGCGCGAAGCAGATTTGCTGTGGGAGCAGCAGGTTTGGCGCATCATCGACACCCGCGAGAAAATCAATTTGCCCTTCCGCTACCCCAAACAACCTTTTATCACCGTATTAGCCGAAGCTGTGGAGTCCGGCAGGCTGCAGGCGTTCAGCACAGAGGACGACGAGTTCAGCCTGCCGCTTTCACAACAGGAGCTGCAACGCATGATCTACCGCACCGATACGGTGCCCGTTTGGGATTTTGATACTGACGAGGAAGTCTATCAGATCGTGCAGAACACCCTCAACCCGGAAGACATCAAGCGCTACCGCATCAAGGAGCACTGGTATTTCGATACCCGTACCTCCACCCTGAAGGTGCGCATTCTCGGCATCGCCCCCCTGATTGAAGAGTACGACGACAACGGCAACTTTAAGTACGAGCGCCCTCTGTTTTGGATCCACTACCCCAGTGCCCGCGAACTCCTGGCCCGCACCACCGTTCCAACCAATGGACGCGTGCACCACCCAATGAGCTGGACAGACTGGCTGGACATGCGGCAATTTTCCAGCCATATCACCAAGGTGGCCAATGTGCACGACGCCCGTCTCCAGGACACCTACAGCGGCGCAGAATTGCTGCAGCAGGCACAAATGCTGGAGGCCGAACGCTTCAATTGGGAGCACGACCTGTGGTCTTACTAGGCAATTCGGTGCCCTACCGGGCGATAGCTGCAGAATTTCGTGCGGCTTGTCCACGATATTGTTACTTTTGCGAACTCCGCCCGGCAGCCCCTGTAGCCGCCGGGTGGAGCGCAATACCGGAAACATTATATGGACGCATTACTCTACTTTGGACTTTTTGTAGTTAGCTTGCTGGTCCTGCTTAAAGCATCAGACTGGTTTATCGATTCTGCGGAGCGCATCGGCCTGTCGCTGGGTGTATCCCCCTTCATCATTGGCGTCACCATCGTCGCCTTCGGTACTTCCCTGCCAGAACTGGCTACCTCCATCGCCTCCGTTTTCAGCGGCGAGTCAGAAATTGTGGTCGGTAATGTAGTCGGCTCCAACATCACAAATATTGCTCTTGTGCTGGGGCTGGCCGCCCTGGTAGTAGGCAAAATAGAACTCGAGTACAACATCTGGCACATCGATATGCCCTTCCTCTGGGGCTCTGCGTTTCTGCTTTGGTTCGCCCTGAGCGATTTTCATTTCTCGCTCTTTGAAAGCCTGCTATTCCTCACCGGTATTGTCATCTTTCTCGCCTATTCCTTCCGCTCGCAGGGTAAGGAAGAAGCCGAGGAAATTGCGGAGGAATCTGACAAACCAGGCTGGAAAACCTACGGTATGCTCCTGCTGGGCGGCATCCTCGTTTATTTCGGGGCTGACTATACTATTTTTTCCATCATACAGCTTTCTGAGATTGCCGGCATCAACCCCGAGGTCATCGCTCTGTCCGCCGTAGCCTTAGGCACAAGCCTGCCCGAGGTGATCGTCAGCCTGAATGCTGCCCGCCGCGGCAAGGCGTCAATTGCTGTGGGCAATGTCCTGGGCTCCAATATTTTCAACACCTACATCGTGATGGGCATCCCTTCCCTGTTCGGAAAGCTGGAAGTGCCTGCCAATATCAACGAACTGTACCTGCCACTGATGGTAGGCATGACCATCCTTTTCGGCATCATGACCAACAACCGGAAAATCACCCGGGCAGAAGGCGCTGTGCTGCTCCTGTTTTACGCCTTCTTCTTTGCCGAACTGCTGGATGGCGCGTTTAAATAAAAACACAACAGACCAATATGGCACTGATCAAACCAGTCAAAGGCATCACCCCATCTTTCGGCGACAACTGTTACTTGGCCGAAAATGCCACAATTGTGGGGGACGTGCAAATGGGCGACGACTGCAGCGTATGGTTTCAGGCCGTCATCCGCGGCGACGTACACCGCATCCGCATGGGCAACAAGGTAAACGTACAGGATGGCGCCGTCATCCACTGTACCTACGAGCGGGCGCCCACCACCATCGGCAATAATGTCTCCATCGGGCACCGCGCTATCGTACACGGCTGCACCCTCAAAGACAACGTGCTCATCGGCATGGGCGCTATAGTGATGGACCACGCCGTGGTGGAAGAGAATGTGCTGGTAGCCGCCGGAGCTGTTGTGTTGGAAAACAGCCACCTGGAATCCGGCTACATCTACGCCGGCGTGCCCGCCCGCAAGGTCAAAGCAATGAGTGCAGAGACCTTCAAGGATACCGTAGAGCGCATCGCTAATAATTATGTCATGTACAGCAGCTGGTTTAAGGAGTAGGCGCGGCATCATCCCTGCTTATGGCCGGTATCCTTTATCCCGCTAAACTTTTTAGTCCTATGAGTGCATCTGCAGAAATGCCCTATTTCATCAAACCTTCCCAAAACCTGAACCCGCAGGAAAAGGAAGCCGCCTACGAGCAAGCCGCCGCTGCCATCCGCGCCAACCTGCAGGGTGAATCTGACCCGGTGCTGAAAATGGCGACCATCAACTGCCTGCTCAAAACTTACCTGCCCTACTATTACTGGGCCGGATTTTACGTCAAAAGCGCAGAGCGCCGGCTATCCGTAGGCCCCTATCAAGGCACCCTCGGCTGCTTACACATTGATTTTGATAAAGGCGTCTGCGGGCGGGCGGCCCGGGAAGAACGCACCCAGCTGGTGCCGGATACCCACGCGCTGGCTCAGGGCAGCGAGCACATCGCCTGCGACCCCAACTCCCGCTCCGAGATTGTTGTGCCGGTATTCAACCCGCAGGGAGAACTGATCGCCGTTTTTGATGTGGACAGTACGCTGCAGAGATCTTTCGATGCCACAGACCAGCGCTATCTGGAAGCAATGATGCAGGAGCACTTTGCGCAGTAGCGGTAAAACCTTGTCCTTTAGCGCAGTTTGATCTGCTTCACCTGCGAGCGGCTGCCTTGCCGGATTTCCAAAAAGTAATCGCCTGTGCCGTTCTGCAAGAGGTTGGTCTCATCCTCAAAGCTGCCGGAGAATGCCCCCAGCTCGTAGCTGTACACCAGCCGCCCCGAAGACTTGTAAATCCGCACCTGCGTATCCCCCGAAGCCGGGAGGTCAAACGCCAGCTCCAGCTGATCCTTTTCTCCGGCCCTCATGACGGTTTTCAGATTGCGCACCTGCAGGTTGTTGGATACCGGCAGCGATAAGCCGTAGGACTGGTTGGCGGCGGAGATGCCGGAGCTGCCCAGGTCTGAAACAGCTATGGAAGACGGCCCTACGCGCTCACGATCCTCCTCTTTAAAGTAGCGGTCAAACCAGGCACCGGGGTCGGGCTCGGCTACCGCGGGCACCTCGGGCTTGGTATCACACTGCGACCGGATGGGCGCCGTTTTGACCAGCCGCCGCCCCTGCCGCTGCAGCTCGATGCGGATGGGGTCTCCCACCTCCATGTTGTCGATGGCAATTTTAATGTCCGTCCAGTCTACCATCGGGGCACCGTTGATGGACAGGATTAGGTCTCCGTCCTTCACATCCATTGCTTCCGCTGTAGAATTGTCTACAATACGAACTCCCACGCCGCGCCGGCTCCCGTCAATGCCCGACTCCGGCCGGATACCCAGAAAAGGCTCCTCGCAGTGCCCGCGCTCCACTTTGCGGCTGTCGCTTTTACGCCCCAGCGTAGCCCACAGGGTTTGCTTTCTGCCCGCCCGGTAAATGTGCAGGGTAACGCGCTCTCCCGGCGTATGCTGCCGCAGTATGCTGCCGAGAGACCTCCCTTCGCGCGCCATGTGCTGATCGACGCCGACGATGTAGTCAAGCGGCTGAAGGCCGGCCCGCGCCGCAGCTGTTCCCGGTATTATCCCGCTGATGTAGGAGCCGTAAGGGTTGGGGAAGCCCAGGGCTTCCGCTTTCTCTTCAGAAATCCTTTCGATGTAGACGCCAAGGAAGACACTCTCCTGTGCCAGGCCGGCCAGAGGCAATAAAAACAGTAGTAGGATGCTTGATTTCATAAAATGGATCGTACTGGTACCGCAGATAGAGACAGCGGCCAGCGGCTAAGGTTGCAGCAACAGCTCCGGAATGATATGCGGACTGCTCATCCCACCTCTACTTCCTCCCGATCATCTTTCATCAGGTAGCGCCCAAATTGATTCATGACAAAGAGGTGGGCTACTGCCTGGGAAATGACGTAAATAAACCAGGGCAGCATGGGCACAAACTCGTGGATCGCCGCAATCACATACTTGCCGTCCAGCACCCTGCGAAATTCCAGCCAGCCATAATCTTTGCGCTTGACC
>CAJXXJ010000186.1 GCA_913062745.1 uncultured Phaeodactylibacter sp. | reverse complement strand
CCGCACGGCACAGCTCGCGCAGGAGGCCGGCTACGACGGCGTAGAGGTCATGGGCTCCGAAGGCTACCTCATCAATCAGTTTATCGTTTCCAAAACCAACAAACGGACAGACAAGTGGGGCGGCCCCTACGAGAACCGCATCCGCTTCCCCATCGAGATTGTGCGCCGCATCCGCGAAGCGGTAGGCGAAAATTTCATCATCATCTACCGCCTGTCCATGCTCGATCTGGTAGACGACGGCAGCTCCTGGGAGGAAGTCGAAATGCTGGCCCGGCGCATAGAGGAAGCCGGCGCCACCATCATCAATACCGGCATCGGCTGGCACGAAGCCCGCGTGCCGACTATCGCTACCATGGTACCCCGGGGTGGCTTCAGCTGGGTGACGCAGCGGCTGATGGGCAAGGTAAACATACCGCTCATCACCACCAACCGCATCAATACGCCGGAAAAAGCCGAGGAAATCCTGGCAGAGGGCCATGCCGATATGGTCTCGATGGCGCGCCCTTTCCTCGCCGACTCAGATTTTGTGAATAAAGCAGCCGAGGGCCGGGCGGACGAGATCAACACCTGCATTGCCTGCAATCAGGCCTGCCTGGACCATATCTTCAAGCAAAAGACAGCGAGCTGCCTGGTCAACCCCCGCGCCTGCCACGAAACGGAGCTCAACTACCGCCCGGCTCAGCAAAAGAAAAAGCTGGCCGTCGTCGGTGCTGGCCCGGCCGGCCTGGCCTTCGCTACGGTAGCCGCACAGCGCGGGCACGAGGTACACCTGTACGAAGCCAGCGACAAAATCGGCGGGCAGTTCAATATGGCCAAACGCATACCCGGCAAGGAGGAGTTTTACGAAACACTGCGCTACTTCGAACGGCTCATCGAAAAGCGGGGGGTCCACCTGCACCTCAATACTTACGCAACCGCAGAGCAACTGCAAGGCGAAGGCTTTGATGAAGTTGCCCTCGCTACCGGGGTACAGCCCCGGCAGATACAGCTGCCCGGCATCGACCACCCCAAGGTGCTGAGCTATATCGATGTACTTTCGCACAACAGGCCGGTCGGAAACAAAGTCGCCATCATTGGTGCCGGCGGCATCGGCTTCGATGTATCTGAATTTCTCTGCCACCCGGCAACAGAGCAGCCTGCTCCGCAGCCGGTGGAAGCCTTTATGGAAGAATGGGGCGTCGACATGAGTTACCAAAAGCCGGGGGCACTAACCAAGCCGAAGCCGGAGCCTCCGCAGCGGCAAATCATCATGATGCAGCGCTCCAAAGGCAAACCGGGGGCCGGACTGGGCAAAACCACCGGCTGGATCCACCGCAAAAGCCTGCGCAACAAGCAGGTGGAGATGCTGAACGAGGTACAGTATGAAAAAATAGACGATCAGGGGCTCCACATCCTGCACAAGGGGCAAGCCCGGGTGCTGGACGTACACCACATCGTGATCTGTGCCGGGCAGGAGCCGCTGCGGGAGCTGCAGGCCCCGCTGGAACAGAGCGGCATCAAGGTACACCTGATCGGCGGTGCCGACGAAGCCCGGGAGCTGGACGCCAAGCGGGCCATCAGCCAGGCCAGTTGGTTGGCCGCCGCCGTATAATTCCGCAGCCCCAAACATGGATAAGGGGCAAAATAAGCGTATCTTAAGCCCAAAACATCCATGCTCGCACGCCTGCTCGATATTGACACGGCTCTGCTTACTGCCCATACTGTTGTACGCCGCTTCCGCGAAGGGGACGGCGCATCGCTTTACGACCTGGTGCAGGATAACCATCAACGCCTGTACGATTATTTCCCGCAAACCATCCGGATGGTCAGCAGCAAAGAGGAGGCGGAGTTTTTTGTGCGCCAACGGCTGGCGGACTGGCATCTTCAGCAGGAGTATACCTTCGGCATTTGGCACAGCAAAGCTACTGAACTGATCGGCATGGTGCGGGTGCACGAGCTGGACTGGAAACTACCGGACGCAGAGCTCGCCTTTTTTATCGATCAGCGGTACAGCCGCAAAGGCCTGATGACAGAAGTGCTGCGGGCACTGCTCAACTTCAGCTTCAACCAGCTCGCACTGGAGAAACTCCGGTTGCGGACCGGCATGGACAATATTGCTGCACAGCGCCTGGCGCGCAAGTGTGACTTCCGGCGGGAAGGTGACCTGAGGGGGGATTTTCGCAAACCAAGCGGAGAGATTGCCGATGTCATGCTCTTTGGCCTTACGCGGGCAGAATACCTGGGGGTTTAAAAACACGAATGCCAAGATGCCTATTGCCACTCCAACCCTGGCGGCCGAAGCGGTCATTTTTGCGATCAATTCGGCGATCAAACTAAGCCGCAATTTACAGGAAGCCTACGGAGACTACCTGCAGAGCCGGGAGCTGACGCTGCCGCTGCCCGACTTCGACGGCGACCTTTCCTTTACCACCGTACGGCAGCATTTCCGGCGGCACCCTGAACAGCTGGAAGCGTTTGAGGACCTCGCCGCGCTGCACCGCGAAGCAGAAGCGCAATGGGAGCTGCCCGAATTGAAGCTTAGGCGCTATGAGGGGTACTACCGTTTTTTTAAGCAAGTGGAAACCGGCGCAGTGCCGGCCTACAAGCGGGATGCCGTAATCAGCATTCTGCGCATCCGGCAGTGGGAACAAGGCTACCTCGACCGGCAAAGCCCCCTCAAGCAAGTCCTGGGCACCCTCGTGGAAGTGGGCATTGATTACTTCGCGCAGGTGCCCGGTGCCCTCAACGCCCACTCCGCACACGGCCGCCTGTTGCAGCAGTTCCTCAGCGCATTCGACGATGTGAACCTGGTAAAGCCGGAGATGAATATCGGGCAGCAATTCCATCAGCGGGTGCTGCCCCGCCTTTTTGCTGCTGCTGCAGAAACGGTGGGAGAGCTGAGCCCGCATATTGCCGACGACGAGCAGCTGCAACAGTACATCCGGGCTGTGGCTCAGCAACTCGCTCAAGACCTGTACCGCAAGTCGGCCAGCCTCCGCTACGAAGAAGAGCAGGCCCTCCTCAACTGGGGGCAACTGATGCTGCGTAGCTTCATCCGCCACGCCGGCGAGCTGGCTATTGCCAACCCGCAGGAATTATTCGGCACGAATGATAAAATGGCGCTGCTGGCACAGCAGACCGGCAGTATACTGCTCGATGCCCTGCTCGGGGACGGGCAGGAAGAAGGGCCGCTGGGGCAAAACCTAAGCACCCAAACGCTGGATGAGCTGATCCGGGCCAGCCTGCAGCTCTTCGCCGAACACCCCGGCCTGCTCAGTCGGGACCGGGCGCTGCAGGGCCTGATAGAAGGGGTAGCCGAAGCCGTTGCGCCCTTCCCGCAGTTTGTTAATGCCGGCCTGATGCCGGAGCTGCTGCGCATCGCGATCGAACAAACCGCCCGGAATATGCCTTCCCTACTGCCTGCACAGCAGGGAGAGTCCCGCCACCTGGCATCGCTGGCACTAAAGCGCATCCTGGAAACGATGGCAGACACCTCGGAGGACGGCAGCTGGCAGCCGGGCCTCAGCCGCAGCGATCTGTTGGCGCTCATTGCCGAACTGCTCGACACCATTGTATACTACCCCGCCTGGATCATGGAGGAAGCTGCCGGACGGCCACTGCTGTCCGAAACCCTGCGCATCAGTTTTCAGCTGGCGCGTAGGGTGGAACAGCACGAGCGCCTGCGCCCCGAAGTATTGCAATGGATACTGCAGTCCACCCTGCGCAGCGTTGCCCGGAGCCCGGTGCTGCTGGAGCCTCTGGAATGGGGCAGTGACCGGCTGGAGCGCGCCTTGCTCGAACATACGCTGGACCTCGTGTTTCAGGCGGTCTTCCGCGACGGCAGCAGTGCTCCCCCGCTGCAGCGACTCAGCCTGCTGGAAGAAATTTTGCGCTATACGCTGGAGGAGCTGATGGCTGAGCACCCGGACGCGAAAGGCCTGGCGCTGCTGCAAATTATTCTGCTGGAAAGCGATATCGACTATCAGCGGGGCTTCGACGCTGTGCTGGCTGATGACTTGCTCAGAGCAGCGTTGCAGGCCTTTTCGGCGCACCCGCAGCTGGCGGCTAACCATGCCGGATTGCAAAGCCTGATCGCCGACCTGGCGGATGCGCTGCAGCAAGCGAAGCTGAAAGAGCCGGGCCTTTTGCTGTTGCTGGTACGCCTGTTGCTGGAGCAAACCGGCGAGAACGCCCATTTGCTGCTCGATGCCGATCAGAGCCGGCCGGAGCACCTGCTCGTGCTGGCTGCCCGCGAAGTGCTGCCTGCCCTGTCGGCACAGCTCGAAGACGGCAGCTGGCACCCTGTCTTCAGCCCCGACCGGGCACGGTACACCCTGGAGTGGCTGCTGGAGCAAATTGCCCGGCACCCGCACTGGATCACAGAGCCGGCTGAAAACGGCACGCTGGTGCGGGAAGTGCTGGACGCTACCCTCGACGCTTTGGCAACCCAGCCTTTCGGGCAGCGCCTTTCGGCAAAAAGCCTGGAAGCCCTGCTGCGCAGCAGCCTCTACGCCACTGCCGGCAGCCCGGCCCTGCTCAACCGCATCCAATGGGGGACGCCGGCTACCGAGAAAAGCATATTGCAACACGCGGCAGAGCTGCTTCTTTCTTTCCTGTTCCCCAACGAACAGCAAGCCGGCCAACACCGGCTGCACCTGCTGGACAGCCTGCTGGAGTATATTTTTGATGCGCTGCTGCAACGCTACCCGGATGCCCGCGGCCTCATTCTGCTGGACCTGATCCTGTTCGAGCACAACGGCCTGAACTTCAATCAGCCGTTCGACCGGGAAATGGCGGATCAGCTGGCGGAGTCGGCGTTGTATGTGCTGGAGCAAAACCCCGGCCTGATCAGCCATCAGCCATTGTTGCGCAACACGGTAAGCGACCTGGCAGGGGCTTTACGCGAAAGCGGGCTGAACAGGCCCGAGCTGCTGCCGGAATTGGTAAGGCTGACCCTCGATAATACGGCACATTACCTCGATGTGCTCATGGACCTTGAAGAAGAAGACCCCGCTAATCAGCTGGTGGCCGCGACCGAACAGGTGCTCCGTGCACTGGCCAAACCCCCGAAAGAAGGCCGCTGGAAACCCCGGCTGAGCAATGAGCAAATCCTTGAGATTGTGGATGCGATTCAGTGGGAAGTCATCCTGCACCCGGAGTGGATGCAAAAAGGGCTGGTCTTCCTGGCTTTGCTCGACGCCCTGTTCAGCGCACTGGAATCCGTGCCTTACCGGCAACGGCTCCCCTACCGGGTCATCATCAACTTAATCCATGCCATACTACGCACGGCCAAGCAGCAGCACCACCTCATTGAGACTGTGGATGCGGGCGAGCAGCAAGGTTTTCAACTCCGTATCCGCTATTTCCTGGAAGGATTGTTCCAACTGATCTATGAGCAGGAGGGAGAGGAAGAGATGCTGTGGCACCTGTCGCAGTCTGAGCTGCACGAGCCGCTGCTGGATTTTTACCTGCAACTCCTGGCTGAAGGCGCCTCTACCCCGGAAGCCTACGCTGAAGCGCTCGGGCGGGTGCAGGAGGCGCTGCAGCAATGGAAAACGGACTACCAGCAATCCCTGCTTCAGCTGCTGAACCAACCATAATCATCCCAAAACAGAAGTACCATGAACCGATCTTTACTACTCCTTTACGCCTTGCTATTTTTGCTGGGGTGTGCGCCGCAGGCCCCGGAAGCTGACCGCTATTTCGGGGAAGCGGAAGAAGAAGAAATTCCGAACGACTGGTTTTACCGGCAGCGCGCTTTTCCGGATGGCGTGGTGCTGCCGCAGCGTTATCATCAGGCTGTGCGGCAAGAGCTGCGGCAACGCAGAAAGTCAGCCACGCGCAGCCCGCAAGCCAACTGGCAGTTTCAGGGGCCGATGAATGTAGGCGGGCGCATCACAGCGCTCGATGTGCACCCCGGTGCTCCCAACACCATTTGGGTAGGCGCGGCCTCGGGCGGGGTCTTCCGCTCTGGCGATCGGGGCGACAGCTTTGTCCCGCTCTTTGACGATCAGCCGACCCTGGCGGTAGGCGACCTGGATATTGCCCCGTCAGCACCTTCCACCGTTTATGTGGGTACCGGAGAGTCCAATGCCGGGGCGGGCACAATGGCCTACGATGGGCTGGGCATTTACAAAACCGAGGACGACGGCAGCACCTGGCAGCACCTCGGCCTGACGGAGAGCGGCAGCATCGGCCGCATAGAAGTGCATCCGCAGAACCCGGACCGCGTCTACGCAGCCGCGATGGGTTATTTGTTTGAGCACAATACACAGCGGGGCGTCTTCCGCACGCAGGACGGAGGCAGCAGCTGGGAACAGGTGCTTTACCTCAATGACTCTACCGGCGCAGTAGACTTAGTGCTGCACCCGGAGCATCCGGATACGATCTATGCAGCGATGTGGGAGCGCATCCGGCGTCCCGGTTATTACTACTACGGGGGCAACAGCTCGGGCATTTACCGCTCTTACGATGGTGGAGACAGTTGGGAAAAACTGGATAACGGGCTGCCGACGGGTCCGATCGGGCGCATCGGGCTGGCGCTTTCCCCCGCTACGCCGAATGTGGTGTATGCACAATTCATTGACCCCGTCGGCCATTTGATGGAAATCTACCGCTCCGATGATGGCGGCGACAGCTGGTCAGTAGCGGGCTCCACCGGTATCAACAGCCCCGGATTCCTGTGGTGGTTCGGCCGGCTATTCCCCCATCCTACCGATACAGAGACCGTATTTTACCCGAATATTGCGCTGTTCCGTACGCAGAACGGCGGCGATAGCTGGCAGAAAGTATCCGATGGCGTGCATGTGGATCAGCACGACCTTTACATCGACCCCAACAACCCGGACTATCTGGTGCTGGGCAACGATGGCGGGCTCTACATTTCGGAAGACGGAGCAGAAAGCTGGGAGCACAAGAAAAGCCTGCCGATTACGCAGTTCTACACCAGCGAGGTGGACTACAGCGACCCACAGCGCTGCTACGGCGGCACGCAGGACAATGGTACGCAGCGCACCATTACCGGAGGAACGGATGATTGGACAAAGATACTGCTGGGCGACGGCTTCCGCTGCCTGGTAGACCCGGAAGACAACAGATACGTATACGCCAGCTCTCAGGTAGGCCGGCTGCGGCGCTCCACTAACGGCGGGACTTCCTTTGTTCTTTCACTGGCGGGCATCCCC
>CAJXXJ010000185.1 GCA_913062745.1 uncultured Phaeodactylibacter sp. | reverse complement strand
ATCCCGGCTGCCGGCTCGGATATCGCCTTCCAGGCACTGGCCACCAATATGCGCGGCTTTGAGCTGAACATCCGCAACGGTAATTCCTTCCTGCTGTCCAACATCGAGCTGCGCATGCCGGTCTTTAAATATTTCTCCAACCGGATCCGCTCGCCCTTCTTCCGCAATTTCCAGCTGGTCGGCTTCTTCGATATCGGTACAGCCTGGGAGGGCCCCGACCCTTTCAGCGAAGAAAACCCGCTCAACACCTCCGTCATCAACAACGGCGATCTGGTTTCTGTCAAGGTCAACTACTTCCGCGACCCGGTGGTGGCAGGCTACGGAGCGGGCGCGCGCATGCTGCTGTTTGGCTACTTCGTGCGCCTCGATTACGCCTGGGGTATCGAAACCCGCGTGGTGCAGGACCCGATTTTCTACTTGTCTATCGGCACCGACTTCTAGCGTATGGATATGCTTAGTAAACTGCAGGATTGGGTACAGGGCATACCGGACGCAGATGATTATCCGGAGCTGTTGTCGATGCACATCCCCAAAACAGCAGGGCTCGCTTTTCGCGAAACCCTCTACGGGCAGTACGGCAAGCGGCACGTCCTGGCCGTCAACCACATCGATTTGCGCAACGAGCAGGAGCAACTTCGTGATCACTACCGCAAGCGGCACCGCGTCATCCACGGCCACCTCTTCTACCATCAGCTGCGCCCGTTTCAAGGGCCCGGCACCCGCCTCGTCACCTGGCTGCGCGAGCCAGTCCGGCGGGTAGTCTCCAATTACTATTACAGTATCACGCAGGAATTCCCCAAACGGCAGGCCCTCGACCCTTCGCTCCGGCAACTAAGCCTCCGGGAGTTTGCAGAGCGGCCCAGGCGCCGTAATGTGATGTCCGCCTATCTGAAAGGGATTGACCTGGAGGAGCTGTTCTTCTTCGGCTTGCAGGAGCACTATGCGGAGGATTTGTCCCGTTTAGGCAACCGGCTGGGCTGGGCACTGCCTCCGGAAGCCGGGCAGCGCCGCATCAATGCCAAGACTCAATACACACCGCCGGATGCAGCCACGCTCGACTACATCCGGCAGCTCAATCAGGAAGATATGGCTTTATACGAGCGGGCAGCCCGTTTGCGGAAGCAGCAGATCGGGTAGCCGGCAGCTTTTCCGCCTTCCTTTCACGCCCCCCCAACCTGCGGAGCATATCCCCATTAAGCTAAGCCAATCTCCTCATTTTCATATACCCCCTGCACGGCCCGGATGATATCCACCCCTTCCTTCATCGGGCGCTGAAATGCCTTGCGCCCCAGTATCAGGCCCGTGCCGCCGGCCCGCTTATTGACTACCGCCGTACGTACCGCATCCGCTTTGTCGGATCCGCCTTTGGAGCCGCCGCCAGAGTTGATCAGGCCGATTTTGCCCATGTAGCAATTCGCTACTTGGTAGCGGCACAGGTCAATCGGGTGGTCGCTGCCCAGTGCTTCGTACATCGCATCTTCATGCTTGCCAAAGCCTACCTCCCGGAAGCCATAATTGGTCGTCGGCAGCTTTTGCTTGATCATATCCGCCTGTATCGTCACGCCGATATAGTTCGCCTGCCCGGTCAGGTCCGCCGCCGTATGGTAGTCTCCGTCCTTGGTCTTGAAAGCCGAATTTCTCGTGTAGCACCACAGTATGGTGCCCATGCCCAGCTCATGCGCTTCCGCAAAGGCCTCTGCAATCTCCCGGATTTGCCGGTTGCTCTCTTCGGAGCCAAAGTAGATGGTAGCGCCTACGGCCACCGCGCCCAGGTTCCAGGCCTCGCGCACCGAGCCAAAGGGGATCTGATCGTAGGTGTTTGGGTACGTCAGCAGCTCATTGTGGTTGATCTTGACGATGAATGGAATCTTATGCGCATACCGCCGGGCGTGCAGCGCCAGTACCCCGAAGGTCGTCGCCACCCCGTTACAGCCCGCCTCCATCGCCAGCTTGATGATGTTCTCCGGGTCGAAGTAGTCCGGATTTTTGTAAAAAGAAAAAGCCGCGCTGTGCTCGATGCCCTGATCCACCGGCAGTATACTCAGGTAGCCCGTACCGCCCAGATTACCGTGAGCGTAGAGCTGCTCCAGGCTCCGCAGCGTTTGCCCGTTGCGGTTGCTGTGCGCAAAAATCTTATCCACAAAATCAGAAGAAGGAGCCGTTACCCGCGATTTAGGCAGGTGTTGGCATTCATGCTGCAGCAGATCATCGGCCTCTTCGCCGAGCAATTCAGAAATTTGGTCCGTTGTCATCATATGGTATTGGTTTATATTGGTTATGCAGGTTGATAGAGAGCGTATGGGCGTGCCCGCCGCCCTCCGGGCAACGGTCGCTATGCTACGGTGTTCGCTATTCGCTCAGCCCTGTGGAATAGCTTAAGGATAGCCTGTGCATTCCACAGGGCCAGGCACCTGCGCAGCGCTCACGCGCCCGGGTACAGCCAGGATAGCAGGCTGCAGTTGCAATCAGCGGGAGGCCGGCAGCAGCTGTTCAAAAGCTGCATTATTCTCCTTCACCCGCCGGTAGCGCCGGTACTGCACCCCCAGGATCAGCAACAGGGCTGCCGCATATACCGGACTGAGGTAAAACCACCAGGTGCCCTCCTCCGCCATTAGTACCTTGACGAGCGCAGCAATCACCAGCGGCGCTATCAGTACCATCCACCATACACTCAGTTTGCGGACACGCTCCAGCTGTTGGTTCAGCAAGCGGGCTTTGGGCTCATCCTGCAGCCGCTCCGGAGCCAGCTCATTCAGCCACAGGATGTGCCGCAGCAGCTCGCGCTGTACCAGCGTATTCGGGAAGTGCATAGCGTAAACGAGCGCAAAGGTCACCAGCAATCCGGCACGGTTCCAGCCACCGGCCACGCCTTCTACAAAGTAAGCGCCGATACTCAGCAGGGTAAGAATGATGAGGCCGGCCAGCAGTATGCCTTGCAGCCACACCAGCCAGCCGAAGGTTCGCTGCTCTTGTCGCAGCTGCTTATCCGTCTGCGGCTTGCTTTGCGCCATAACAGCGCGCTCCTGAACGATAGGGTGCATGCTTCAATTGTTGGTTCTTTTATACAATGACGCAGGGCAGAAGGAAGTTCGCCACGGAGGTACTTCCCCGGAATATAGATAGGGCTGCCGGCTGCTGATTGTTTTGAAAATAGCTCTGTGCAGGCTTTAAGCGTACAAATTAGCAGCATTTAAAGCTAAGAATCCCCCGAAAGCAGATTTAGCAACGCTGAATTTAAGTAGTAGTTCCGCTTACCTTTTTTAATCTTTTCTAATAACCCCATCTCCACCAATGTATTTAGGTACTTAGTTGCTGTCAGTCTTGTAACAGACAGGTCTTTTTGAAGCCAGGCTACGCGTGTATAGGGATGACGAAAAAGGTTGTTGATCAAATCCTGACTGTACAATTTGGGCTGCTCCCCCCGGATACGTCGTTTGTAAGATATCATCAGACTATGAATGCCCTTGACCGTATGTATTGTCTGATTTGCAGTTTGCTCTACCGCATCAAGCATGTACAACACCCACGATTCCCAGTCATTGTGTGTTCTGACTTGTTGCAGCAGCTGATAATATCTATCCCGGTGACGAATGATATAGCGACTGATATACAGAACCGGAAGGCTCAGTAAGTTTTCTTTAATCAAGTATAACAAGTTCAGAATCCGGCCAGTCCTGCCATTCCCATCGTAGTAAGGGTGGATGCTTTCAAACTGATAGTGAATAATCGCCATCTTTACTAAAGGGTCAGCTTCATATTCAATCGCGTCATTGATAAAGGCCTCAAGATTATCCAGTAGTGATTGTATTTCGTTATAGTCCTGAGGAGGGGTGTAAATCACCGCTCCAGTCAGGTCATTTTTTAATACGGTCCCGGGTACTCGCCGGATACCTGCATCATTAAGCTCAATTGCTGCTTGAACGCGATTAAGTAAGCCTATTCGAATAATGCCATCTTTTGACACCTCACTGAATCCAGTCTTTAAGGCTGCGGCGTAGTGATGTACTTCTTTTGAAGCAGGGTTCTCAAAGGTTTGTTGGTCAAAATCACTTTGGTACAGCTCATCCTGCGTAGTGACAATATTCTCAATAGCTGAGCTGTCCCTGGCTTCCTGCAAAGAGAGCGTGTCAATAAGGATTTGTTCATTTGGGATAGTACCCGAAACCCCCTTCAGCTCAGCCAGGGCAGCGCGTGCGGTCGCCAGCTTTCGCAATACCTTTTTACTTTCGATCGTATCCAGGCTTGTTTCCGGTGGTAAAGGAGGTAGCATATGTATAATTTTCCACCAAATTTAAACATAAACGCCGCGACATGTATAAAAAAAGGCGTTTTTTATACATATCGCGGCCAATATGTATGCTTTACCACCGTTTTATATAACCATGGAGCTTAATCGTCCGGCCGAGAGCATCCAGGCATATACCAAATTGTCGCTTTGGAACTTTTGCAATAAATGAATTATTCAATCTAACCGGTGGCAGTCTTGTGATTGCAACACCGGCTACACTTGGATAGGAGAGGTTTGGGCGTCCACCCGAGGCACGAGTATGCCTTTTAAAACAACTCGAATTGCGTTTCCTTTTTGATCTTAGGTGCATCCCCTGTTTTTTGAGCATTCGCTTTCGGAAATAGGCTTCCCTGCTTTTTGAGCTCTGCGTATACAGGGGCCCAGTCTTCCTCTACTTTTTCAATAATGAAAGAGTGTAATTTTGCAGGCTTAAAAGTGGCCAGGGATTTAAAGTTGGGCTTTTTTGATGCCGCTACCAGCTTGGCTCGATTGGTATAGACATTTTTGAGACAGAATTCTTTACGCTTTGACCAGTTATTATCGGTACCCAAGTGCTCTCCAACAACTAAATCCTTGAATTCATAGTCTTCAGGGGAATGACTTTCTGGGCGGAAATCATCTGAGCGCTTTTTCAAATTGAGTTCGATCCAAGAATACTTGGTGGGTTGTAGTATTCCGTCTCTTTTCAGGTTATTGAGGAAACCTAAAGGAATAGGGTAGATTCTGATCCATGTACCATCTTCCAATAGCCCTGCAGTACAGACAAGGTCATCATAGGTGCGCGAAGGTAAAGGGTAGGTAGTAACAGTTAAGAGGACTTTGAGGCGCGGCATCTGTTATCATTTATAAGTGAACGAGTTTTATGTTTTGATCTGAATAAGTCTCTGTAAGGTGTTCGCCAAGGTGACTGCGGTGGCACTGACACGGAAGCCGTTCAAAACAGGTCAATGCAATTCGATGGTAGCGCTGGTATAGATTGATGATGTCATGCTGAGCTTCCGTGGAATTAGACAGCATATCGTCCCGATACTCCTTGAACAACTCATCATAATCAGCTTGCGACTGCAACGATTTTCTTTTGTCGTTCTCGATTCCTACTTCCGGAATGTGGTAATAGGCAATACCTAAACACTTACATACATGTGCCAACTGAGATTTATGGAAACCATATTTCATGCTTGCAGCGTTTCTGCGCACATCTACTAATGCTCTAATATCATTTTTAATAAGCTTGTTAAAATAGGCTTCCGCAGATATTCCTTCGTAGCCAATCGTAAAAAGTTGAGGTTCCTGGGATGTAAGCGGGCGATTCTGTGCAATGACTTCCAAGTGAGCGGTGTCCAGATAACGGTCCGCTATCGTACTATTGATAGCATAGTAAGGGTACTTTTTATACGTGTGCTCAATCAGGTCTATTCCAGAAAACTTACCAAAGCGATGACTAATAGCGGACACTAACTGCTGATCTTTTTTCTTCAATTGCGGGAAGAATAACTCAGGTGTCTCCTTTGTCCATCTTTTGTTTTCTTTGGTACTCAAAATGCCGTATTTGACTAGCGTCCCGGCATCCGCTGTTGCCCGAAAAGAATAAGCGCCAAACTTGTAAGGAACGAAATCAAAACTAGGTTTTTCCTGACCCCGGCTGATCAGGAAAAGTAGTTTTTGCAGCTTCAGGCGTCCCAAGGTGTTACCACTTTTTTCTAGCAAAGCCAACATGATTTTTCGCCGGTAGTACATCTCTATTTGAATTATTTTGTTTCTGATCTGCACAAATATACACAATTTGGCTTGGTCCTTCAATCTCTATGGTCAGAAGCCCTGGTTCATGAGTTTATTTGGCCGCTCCCTCAGTCCGCTCCGGTAGCTTCTCCGCCGGCTGCCAGTCCGGCTCCGCCTGGCAGGCCTGCAGCTCCGCTTCCGTGAGCAGCTCCCTGGCGAAAGTTTTTTGTTTCTCCTTGTAGAATGGGTAGGGGGTGAGTATGCCCGGCATTGCCCTCTTCATACCTGGGACTGCGCCGGTGGACTGCACTTCGCCTCAAGCTTCTTTACAAAAGTAGCGAAAAAGACAGAAAGAAATCCTGCAGTAGAGCAGGTGTACACAGTACAATCTATCCTTCTGCTGTAAACGCTCAGGTTTGCCAGGCAATGTTTGTATTTTGGGTATAGCAAAGGGCTGTTCAGGCCTTAATACACCTAATCAAAACCCCACCCCTCATGCATAACTTACACAACGAATTCATCCTCCCATCTCCCGCTTTACAGCAGGTCGTCAATCATTACGAAATATTCAAGCTGAAGGGCGCAATGACCAACGGGGGCGTGCAGTTATTCCCAAGCCTTACGGTGGGGCTGCTTTTTACTTTCTCTGCCTCTAAGCCAATAGGAGTACTCAGCCCGTGTTTCGAAGAAGAGCAACTTTATGATGTGGTCTTCGTCTCTCCCACTACCAGGGTGGCGTACAATTACGGTTTTGAAGACGTGTCGGTCCTGCGAGTCATTTTCCAGCCCGGCATGTTTGCTCAGGCTTTCGGAACTCCGGTACGCCCGTTCACCAATCACCTGATTGATGCCGCCTACAGCGTGGATAAGGAACTCAGCAGTCTGCGCATGCAGATGGGCGCTCAGGAGGAGGCAGCAGCAAAGATCAAAGTGTTTGAGGCGTATTTGCTAAAAAAGCTGGCCGGGAAATCGCTTTCGCCAAAATTTCTCATGGCTACTACCGATGCACTTTGCCACAGTACGAGTGACTGGACGGCCAAGTCTGTGGCAGCCCGTTTTTCCCTGAGCCAGCGGCAGCTCAACCGGAAATTCAGTGAAGCCTATGGCTTGTCGCTCAAGCAATTTCTTCAGGTTTACCGCTTCTGTTCGGTGCTCAAGTT
>CAJXXJ010000184.1 GCA_913062745.1 uncultured Phaeodactylibacter sp. | reverse complement strand
ATCAAGCCGAAGCTCATAAACGGCTCCCCATCCTTCATCACAAAAGCGGGAATAATGGTATGGAAAGGCCGCTTACCGGGCGCATACACGTTGGGGTGGTTCGCTTCCAGAGAAAACAGCTCACCGCGGTCCTGCAGCATAAACCCAAGGCCGGGAGGGACCATACCGGAGCCCATGCCGCGGTAGTTGCTCTGAATGAGTGAAATCATATTGCCGTCCTTGTCGGCTACAGTCAGGTAGATGGTCTCGCCGGCACTGATTTCGCCGGCCTCGTAAGTGCCGGCCCGGTTTTCGCTGATCAGTTTGCGGCGCTCGTCGGCGTAAGCTTTGGAAATAAGGGTTTCTACCGGCACCTCCGCGAAGTCCATATCAGCGTAGTACTTCGCACGGTCTTCGAATACCACTTTCTTGGCTTCCACGAAGTGGTGGATGTACTCCGGGCTGCCGAAGCCCATGCCGGCTATATCATACCCTTCCAGGATATTGAGGATCTGTAGTGCCGCAATGCCCTGACCGTTGGGCGGGAGCTCCCATACATCGTAGCCGCGGTAGTTGGTGGAGACCGGGTCCACCCACTCGCTGTCGTGGCTTGCGAGGTCTTCGTAAGAGAGGAAGCCACCTTGTTCCTGAATGAAATTGGCAATGGTACGGGCTATTTCGCCTTCGTAAAACGCGTCGCGCCCGCCTTCCGCTATTTTCCGGTAGGTTTCTGCCAGTTGCGGGTTTTTGAATATCTGCCCCTTTGCCGGTGCATTTTCGCCATCGATGGTGTAGGTTTCTGCTACGTTAGGATAGCCCTTGCTGATGTAGTAGGGGACCGACCGCTGCATGTAGTAAGCGATAAGCTCGCTGACCGGGAAGCCCTGCTCGGCGTATTCGATAGCCGGGGCCAGAATCTCCTCCATGGGCAGCTGGCCAAATTTATCGTGCAGCTCAAACCAGCCGTCTACCGTGCCCGGTACGCTAACGGGCAGCGGGCCGAGGGGAGGGATGCGGTCGTAGCCTTCCTTCGCAAAGTACTCCAGGTCGAGCGACTTCGGGGAGCGGCCGCTGCCGTTCAGTCCGTGCAGTTCTTGCCCCTCAGCATCCCAGACGATGGCAAAGAGGTCTCCGCCTATGCCACAGCCGGTGGGCTCCATCAGGCCCAGCGCAGCGTTAGCGGCAATAGCGGCGTCCACAGCGCTGCCCCCTTTTTTGAGGATGTCCAGAGCGATTTGTGTAGCCAGCGGCTGGGAAGTACAGGCCATGCCGTTGGAGGCGATGACTTCGGAGCGGGTCGCAAAGTTGCGCCCGGTCACGCGGTCCTGCGCTTGTGTAAGCAGAGGTAGGAAGAGGAAGAGAAACAATAGTTTTTTCATGCTAATTCGATGTTTATTTTTACTCAGACGAAATTTTCTTGGCAATTAAAAATTACAATCAGAAATCATAGCCGTTCAGAAAGTCTTTAACCATCATCCGGCGGCGGCCCTGCAACTGTAGTTCCTGCAGCCATACGAATCCTCCCTTAGCAGCTACTTTAATCCAGTTTTTATTGTCAGAAAGGAAAGTGCCGGGGAGCTGGTCGTGATCCGTTTTTTCCAGGTTGGTCCGCAGAATTTTCAGCTTCAGCCCATCCAGCATCGTCCAGGCAGCAGGGTAGGGGCTTAGCCCCCGGATAAAGTTGTGCACTTTCTGAGCTGGCTGGTTCCAGTCAATTTCGCAGGTTTCGTGGAAGATTTTTGGGGCTTTTGAAGCCGCGCTGTCGTCCTGCTTCTGCAGCTCGTAGCCGCCCTGCTCAATTGCCCGTACCGATTTAAGCACCAGTTCTGCACCGATATGCATCATACGGTCGTGCACCTCGCCGGCAGTTTCGTTTTCGCCAATCGGCATGCGGTCCTGAAAGAGGATATCGCCGGTATCGATCTCATGAGTGAGGAAAAAAGTCGTCACCCCGGTCTCCTTTTCGCCATTGATCACGGCCCAGTTGATCGGGGCAGCTCCCCGGTATTTAGGCAAGAGGGAGCCGTGTAGGTTGAAGGTGCCGATACGGGGCATATCCCAGACTGCTTCCGGCAGCATACGGAACGCCACAACGATTTGCAAATCTGCGCCAAGCGCGCTTAGCGATTCCTGAAATTCGGGCGACTTGAGGTTTTTGGGCTGCAGCACCGGAATGCTATTGGCTTCGGCATATTTCTTCACCGGGGGCTGCAGCAGCTGTTTTTTCCCCCTGCCGCCCATTTTGTCGGTAGCGGTGACAACACCCACTACATCATATCCGTTTTTGACCAATATATCGAGTGAAGGCACTGCGAATTCCGGGGTGCCCATGAAGACGATTTTCAAACTCATATCTGACAAGTTGGTTTTAATGCTCGATTGTTCTAATTTGGATCTCAGTCCACCATACACCGATTAACTACAGGGCGTACTATGATGAAATTACTGATCCCTACTACACTAGTGTTGACAACAGCCTTCGCCGGCTATCTGTTGCCTGAGGGCAAAATTAGTCAGAGCTCCTCCGAATGGGCATACAGCCTGCCTGATACTTTGCCAGACGAATACTTTGGAGAGCCGCTGAACCGGGAGCCCATACGCGACCCCCGGGAAGAACGGTTGCGGGAGCGCTACAAACCGCAACGGGTTATCCCGGTCATACCGGTAGCAACCGATACCACCCACACCATGCTGCTTGAGATACCGGACGAGTATAATGGCTTTAAAATAGAGATTAAAGCAGTAAGGGAGGAGCTCCCGCCCGGCCACGATATATTCTTCCACCACGGCAACCTGTCTATGGAGATGCTGCCGGACAGCACCTACTCTTACACGCTCGGCAACTTTGCGGAGCTGAAGAAAGCGGAGCAGTTTTTGCGGGAAGCGCTCAAAGACCGCTATCCGGAAGCTAAAGTAGTGGAATACCGGCAGGGCCAACGAAATGAGCAGAATTAACTTATGCAGGAATATACTTTTGACTGGAAAACGCAGGACGGGCTGCACATCTACGCCCGCTGCTGGGAAGCAGGCTCGCCTAAGGCGGTCATCTGTGTGGCTCATGGCCTGGGAGAGCATATTGGCCGCTATGAGCACTTCGCCCGTTGGTTCACTGCCCGCGGATATACGGTAATGGGATATGACCGGCGCGGGCACGGGCGCTCTGCCGGCAGGAAAGGGCACAGCCCGGGCGTATCTGCGCTGGTAGATGAAGCAGCACAGCTCATTATTGAAGCCCGGACCCGTTATCAGAAATTACCAATTTTTCTCTACGGGCACAGTCAGGGCGGGGCAATCGTGCTTTCTTACCTGATGCGCCGGCACCCGAAGCTGTCCGGAGTAATAGCGAGTGCTCCCTGGCTCCGGCTGGCTTTTGAGCCGCCCGCAGCACTGATAGCACTGGGCAAAGTGATGCGCAGCATCTACCCGGGTTTTCAGCAGGCCAATAACCTGGACACCTCCAAACTCTCCAGAGATTCCAAAGTAGTGGCAGACTACGAAGCGGACCCGCTCGTGCATAATCGCATCACTGCCGGAAATGCCATAAGCATGATGGAAGAAGGGGAGTGGCTGCTTCAGCAAACCGGGGCGGCACCCTGCCCGCTGCTGGTCCTGCACGGTACAGGAGATGAAGTCACTTCCGCAGAAGCGAGCCGGGCTTTTGCGGAAAACCTCAGCGGCGACGTAGCCTTTGAAGCGCTTGACGGCCTCTACCACGAGATCCACAACGAGCCGGAGTGGGAGGCAGTACTGTCGAAAGCAGCCGAATGGATGGATGCTAGAAGCGCTTGATTGATTCGATGATGTAAAGCGGGCGCTGCTTGATTTCGTTGTATATATTAGATAGGTAGATTGACATGATATAAAGGTTCAGGCAGGTGGTCGCGAAAAATACCGCAATCAGTACCACCAGGAAGGTCCATCCTGAAAACGGCTCCCCTGTGCTGCCAAACAGGTCGACACCGGTAAATTTCACCTTCAGGGCATTCACAATTACGCCAAGCAGAAATACCAGCGAAAAGAGAAATATCCACAGCAGCAGGCTGCGCAAAAAAGTGGTGAATGAAGTAATAGCCATCAGCGAAGTGCGGAAGCGCTCGGTAAAGGGCTCTTCTTCGCGGCTGTTGAGCGGAGCGTCCGTCTCCAGGAAGGTAGTCGGATAGCCCACTATCGAGTAGATGGCCTTCATATAGCGCAGGTTCTCGCGCAGCCGCAGCAGGGAATTGAGCGCGCGGCGGGAAATGATCCGGGTGTTGTGCGCCAGCTCGTCAACCTGCAGCGAGGAATACCGGCGCATGATCGCATAGAAGAGCTGGTAAAAGGGGCGGAATCCTATCCCTACCTGCCGTTGCTTAGCCCGGAGATAAACGATATCACAGTTTTGCTCCCGGGAAGCCTCGAACAAGCGCACTGCCAGCTCCGGCTGCTCCGCAAAATCAAACTCGAAGATAAGCGTGTAATCGCCGTTGCTCCGGTCGAGCCCGGCCAGAATGGCGTGGTTTTTGTTTGTCGTACGGGACAGGTTGAGCATGTAAATATTGTGCTTAAGCTCATCGGGCAGCGGTTCGATTTCTGAAGCCACCTCCATTCCCGGAAGGTTGTTGACCAGAATGAACTCATAGTCCGAAAAGTTGCGCCGGAGCTGCTCATGCAGCTGCTGCAGATAGGCAGGCAGTTTGCGGACTTCCTGTGGCTGTTGCAGCACGCAGACTACCGAAAGAAAGCTGTTATACATGCAATTTTTGTCTTCGTAAGGGCGGAAAATTACAAAAAGTAATCACTAAATCGCTTACATCTTTGGTATTATGCCTATAATTTAGATAAATTGCTCTATTATTGTTTTAAAAGATACCTGAAGGCCTTATATTTCGTTACTTTATGCGGAGTTTTTCGTATAAAAGGGGCGAATATCGTGCCCCCGACGACCGAATGAAGTTATACAATCATGAGCTAAACCCTATGTGCGCCCGGAACGTGCTGGCACGGGGTAAACATTAATAAGGCCAGAGAAAATGGCAGGTAGATTCCCATTTTATCAACAGCTAGACGCAATGGACTGCGGGGCAACGTGCCTCCGTATGATTGCACGCCACTTCGGCAGGTATTACTCGCTGGAGTCCCTGCGCGAGCTGACTTACATCGGCAAGCAGGGCGTAAACCTGTTGGGGATCAGCGATGCCGCAGAGCACATCGGGCTGCAGTCTCTGGCGGTCAAGACCACTTACGACCGCCTGGCAAGCGATATACCGGTACCCTGCATTGCGCACTGGCGGCAGGAGCATTTCGTCGTCGTTTATAAAGTCAACCGAAAGTACGTCTGGATTGCCGACCCCGCCACAGGGAAATTCCGGGTCACCAAGGAAGATTTTCTGGAGAATTGGGCAAGCGACATGGAAGATGGCGAACCGGTAGGCGTGCTGCTGCTGGTAGAGCCAAGCCCGGAGTTTTACGCCCGCGATGGGGAAAAGACCGATAAATCCGGATTCCGCTACGTATTTTCCTACTTCCGCCGCTACCGCGCGCTGATTATACAGCTCATCGTCGGTCTGGCGCTGGGCAGCCTCATTCAGATCACCTTCCCTTTCCTGATCAAAGCGATTGTGGATACCGGGCTGATGAATTTTGACCTCGACTTCATCAAGCTCATCCTCCTGGCGCAGTTCTTCCTTTTTGCCACCCTGCTGGCGGTAGAGCAATTCCGCAGCTGGATCTTGCTGCACGTGACTGCCCGGGTGAATATCAGCCTGATTTCCGACTATCTGATCAAGCTGACGAAACTGCCGATCAGCTTCTTTGACTCCAAAGTCTCCGGCGACCTGATGCAGCGGATTGCCGACCATGAGCGGGTACAACGCTTCCTTACCTCCACCTCGCTGGTTTCGGTATTCACTTTTGTGAATATTGTCGCCTTCAGCCTGGTGCTGTTCCTGTGGAACCGCTATATCTTCCTCATTTTCCTGGGCGGCACCGTACTGCAGGTAGGCTGGATTCTGTTTTTTCAGTACATGCGCCGCGAGCTCGATTACAAGCGCTTTGACCAGGCGGCAGAAAACCAAAGCAACCTGTATGAGCTGATTAATGGCATGCAGGATATCAAGCTGCACAATGCCGAGACCCAAAAACGCTGGGCCTGGGAGCGCATACAGGCGCGGCTGTTCCGCACCGGCATCAGCGCACTGCGCATTGGGCAGGTGCAGCGCACCGGAGCGGCCTTCCTGAGCGAGACTAAAAACCTCCTCATCACCTTCATCGTCGCCAAGGCGGTACTTGATGATGATATGACCCTGGGCATGCTGCTGGCCATACAGTTCATCATCGGGCAGCTCAATGCCCCGCTGAATCAGCTGTTCGACTTCCTGCGCAATATGCAGGAGGCTAAGATTAGCCTGGAGCGCATGAATGAAATCCACAACAAGGAGAACGAAGAGAATATCGAAGAAAAAATCACGCTCCTGCCCGAGTACGGAGATTTAACCCTGGAAAATGTGAGTTTTCACTACAACGGGCCGCATTCTCCTACGGTACTCCGCAACGTTAGCCTGCGTATCCCGAAAGGAAAAACAACGGCAATTGTGGGCACGAGCGGCAGCGGGAAAACGACTATCCTCAAGCTTCTGCTCAATTTTTACCGCCCGATGGAAGGCGCGATCCGCCTGGGGGATATCAACCTGGCGAATATCAACAGCCGGCTGTGGCGCAGCAAATGCGGCGTGGTGATGCAGGACGGGCACATCTTCTTCGACTCCATCGCCCGGAATATTGCGCTGGGCGACGAGGTGATTGACAAAGGAAAGCTGTTGAAAGCCGTTAAGGTGGCTAATATTCAGAATTTTATCGAGTCTTTGCCGCTCGGGTACAATACCAAAATCGGGCAGGAAGGGCTGGGCCTTAGCCAGGGGCAACGGCAGCGCATGCTGATTGCGCGGGCCGTTTACAAAAACCCGGACTATATTTTCTTTGACGAAGCGACCACTGCGCTGGATGCCTATAACGAAATGCTCATCATGGAAAATCTCGAAGACTTTTTCCGTAACCGCACCGTAGTCATTGTGGCGCACCGCCTGAGTACTGTAATGAACGCTGACAACATCGTAGTGCTGGAAGGCGGGGAAATTGTAGAGCAGGGCACACACGAGGAGTTGACCTATTTGGGAGGCGCTTACTATCAGCTGGTACGCAATCAGCTGGAACTGGGCGCCTGATAAAGCTTAGACGCAATGAA